>CAMYLH010000605.1 GCA_947259065.1 uncultured Desulfobacterales bacterium | reverse complement strand
GGTCAAAACATAACGCATTCGCATACGGAGTCAATTCCATGAAAAAGGCCATCCTGTCGGTTCTGGGGTATGACCGACCCGGAATCGTGGCGGCGGTGACCGGTATTCTTTTTGATCTTAACTGCAATATCGAAAACGTCAGCCAGACAATCCTGCAAACCCAATTTTCCGGCTCATTTATTGTAACGATGCCCCAAGACCTGTCTTTGGACGATCTTTATGAGAAATTCATAGAGAATTTAACCCCCATGGATCTACATGTGCACATTGAACCACTTCTGAAAAAAAAAGCGGCATTTGCTACCAGGGAGTCCGAACCCTTTGTCATTACCACCAAAGGTCCGGATCGTCAGGGGCTTGTGGCCGGTATCAGTGAAGTCATTGCCGCCCACGGTGTAAACATCACCAATCTCCAAGCGGTATTCAAGGGCGGTGATGAACCCGGTGATAATATCATGATATACGAAGTGGATATTCCCATCGACATTGACCAGCAGGCACTTTATCGGGAACTTAGAGAAAAAGCGAAAACCCTGACGCTGGATATCAGCATCCAGCATCGCAACATTTTCGAAACCATCAACAGGATCTGAAAAGTAAAGGCAACCCATGTTAACTGATAGAGAAATCATATCCACCCTTGAGATGCTCGAAAATGAAAATTTGGATGTGCGAACAGTAACTTTGGGAATAAATCTATTCGATTGCGCCGGCTCCAACCTGAACCGTGTTAAGGATAAAATTTATTCGAAAATAGCCCATCTTGCCCAAAATCTGGTGCCCGAATGCGACCGTATCGGTCAAAAATACGGCATTCCGGTGGTAAACAAGCGAATTGCGGTCAGCCCCATTGCGGCGGTGGGGGCGGCGCTGTCATCATCTCAGCAGGTGGAAATCTCAAAAGCACTCAATGCCGTCGCCCGGGAAGTTAATGTAGATTTTATCGGCGGCTTTTCAGCCCTTGTTCAAAAAGGCATTGCCCGCGGAGACCGCGCCTTGATTGAAGCAATTCCCCATGCCTTGGCGGCCACCGAGAGGGTTTGTGCCTCTGTAAATGTGGCTACTACCCGGGCAGGCATCAACATGGATGCTGTGCTGCTCATGGGTCAAATCATCAAAAAAGCAGCAGAGTTGACAACCGACAAAGATGGCATCGGCTGTGCCAAGCTTTGTGTATTTGCAAATATTCCCCAGGATATCCCATTTATGGCTGGTGCTTATATGGGGATTGGTGAAGCGGATGCTGTTATTAACCTGGGCGTCAGCGGACCGGGAGTAGTGAAAAAGGCCATCGATCGGGCGCTTGAAGCCAAACCGGATATGGATCTTGGACAAATTTCCGAACTAATAAAAAAAACTGCCTATAAAGTAACACGCGTCGGGGAACTGATCGGCAGAGAAGTCGCCGATAATTTGAAGGTTCCTTTTGGGGTGGTGGATCTTTCTTTAGCCCCCACCCCGAATGTGGGTGACAGCGTCGGCGAAATTTTCCAAAGTCTCGGGCTTGTGAGCATCGGTGTTCCTGGGACAACCGCTGCGCTGGCGTTGTTAAACGATGCTGTTAAAAAAGGAGGTGCTTTTGCCAGCTCTAGAGTGGGAGGACTCAGCGGGGCCTTTATCCCGGTTAGCGAAGATCTCAATATTTCGGAAGCTGCTCGCAAAGGGTACATCGGCCTTGATAAACTGGAGGCCATCACCAGCGTATGTTCCGTGGGGCTTGATATGGTTGCCATTCCGGGAGATACATCCGAAGAATGCATTTCTGCCATTATTGCTGATGAAATGGCCATCGGAGTCATCAACAACAAGACCACCGCAGCTCGCCTAATACCGGTCCCCGGTAAAACGGCCGGTGAAAGTGCCCACTTCGGCGGTCTTCTTGGGCAATCCACAATTATCCCCGTCAACAATGGGCAGGGTCAAAATCAATTTATCCGGCATGGTGGTCTAATACCCGCCCCGATTCAGAGTCTGACAAACTGATAAGTTTTTGAATGGGAGGCCAAAATGAATTGAATTGGCAATACTTTACGCATCTTGTTCAGTTGAGAATCAGAGAGTATCGGATATTAAATAAAAAACCCCCGGTCGCAGGCGGCGAGCCGGGGTTTAGAGTAATCTTGGTGGGTCACTTCACCGAAACCACCGGGCAAGTGGCCTGGAGGATGACATATTGAGCCGTTGACCCCAACAAAAGCTTACTGACTTTCGACCGCCTCTTAACACCGATGACAATTTCATCTGTTTTGTTTTCTTCAGCAAACTCAACAATGTCTTCACCCGGAGCAAGTCCTCGGATCAACAGATGAGTATTGCAGGCAATCCCATATTCATCAAATAAGGATTTCGTCCATTCCAGACCGTGCTCGGCCTGTTCAATTTGCTCTCTTTGTCCTTCGGTTCCTTTTTCCATAGACGTGACGATATCCACGGTAGCACCAAACAATTTCGCGTGGGTTTTTGCCAGATTTAATGCCTCTTTGGCCGAATTTGATCCGTCATATCCAACTAAGATTTTCATTGTGATCTCCTCATTTAACATTTGCCCTTAATTAATTTGCTATTTCTGGTCCACCGGATGGGACTACATTTATAAAAGCGATACGCATTTCGCCCCGTATTACCGCCTTCATAAACGCGGGCAGATCATCGGGTGTGCGGCTGGTAATTAGATTTCCGTCGACTACTACTTCCTGATCAACCCAGTTGGCACCGGCATGAACCAGGTCATCTTTGATGGCAAAGAATGAAGTGACGGATTTGCCCTTAAGTATTTCGGCCGAAGCCAACATCCAGCCGGCGTGGCAAATTGCGGCCACAATTTTTCCGTTTTCATGCAAATCTCGGACGATTTGTACCATTTTCGGGTAGCGACGCATGATATCCGGTGCGTATCCCCCCGGGATAACAATGCCGTCGAACTCTGAAGCCGAAACTTGATCAGCGCTTACATCCACTGTAATTTCAGTACCCGGTTTGCCGGTATAAGTTTCTGCACTACCGGAACCCATGACGACAACCTCACATCCAGCCTCTTTGAGTCGATAGTAAGGATACCAGAATTCATGGGTATTGAACATATTCTCAACCGGAATGACCACCTTTTTTCCTTCAAGTTCCATTTGCAGCCTCCTTTCAGTAATTAATGGTTGTTTCAACAAAGGATTTCATATTATAAATATGAAGACGCGACCGCAAATCCCTCGTTAGCTGATAACGGTTTCTTTTTTTTAGACTATCTAAATTAGTTTGCTAACAATATATACATCTTGCAGAACATGTCCACCTTACTTAACCGCATAAAGCGGAATTCCCGAGCAATGATTCCGATTTTGGCGAATTTATTGAAAATCAAATTAACTAAAAATTCTAAGATAAAAAAAACTTGGGGACTTTGGATTCACCTCATTGGCCTGATGTCATATAAATTACACAACAAAATGTGTTTTCACGTTAAACCATGGCGACGAATATGATCCAGGTCACGGATACGATAGCTGTGAATGAGAGTGAAATTCAGTTGGAATTCATTCGGGCATCCGGACCGGGCGGACAAAACGTCAACAAAGTGTCCAGTGCAGTCCAACTTCGTTTTAATGCCGCCGGATCTTCGGCAATAAATAATGCTATTTATGAACGGCTTAAAAAAATAGCTGGTCGACGAATGACGGCAGAAGGTGTTTTAATTATCAAGGCCAACCGCTTCCGGTCCCAGGAACAAAACCGTCAGGACGCAGTTAATCGATTTATTTTACTAATTCAGAGGGCGGCAGAGAAGCCAAAACACCGTCACCCTACAAGACCGCCCGCGGTTTCTAGACAGCGCCGTCTATCGGCCAAACGTCATCGCGCTGAAACCAAACGCCGTCGGAAAACAATTCCACAGTCCGGAGAAGAATCTTGACTTATACGTGATCAGAGTATTGGTAGATCAATCCTAAATCGAGTATATGCCAAATCGTGATCAGCGGTCACACTCACCGTCCGCTGGTGGAAAAGCAACAAGAAGTATTGTTTCTAAACCCCGGCAGCGCAGTCCAACCAAGATACGGTTATCCCGCCTCTGTCGCCTTGCTGCGGATAATAGAAAATTCTATCGATACACGGCTCATCGAAATAACAGATTAGGACATTTTGAATAGGAGGTTTTCAATGGGAGGACTGTTTGGCAGTATTAGTAAGGGAAATTGCATAAATGATCTATTTTATGGAACCGATTATCATTCACACCTCGGAACAAGGCGAGGGGGACTTGCGGTAAGAAATTCGCAAGATTTTGCAAGATCAATCCACAATATTGAAAATGATTATTTCCGATCCAAATTTGAATCCGACCTTCCCAAATTACACGGGAATAAGGGAATTGGAGTAATCAGCGATCATGATCCCCAGCCGCTAATCATCGGTTCCCACCTTGGTACATTTGCCCTTGTTACCGTCTGTAAAATTAATAATATGGATGAGCTCGCGGCCAAAGCATATCAAAACAAACTGCATTTTTCTGAGATGGGTGGAGGTCAGACAAGCCCGACTGAATTGGTGGCTATGTTAATTGCAGGAGAAGGTTCTTTCGAAGAAGGTATACAGCATGCACAGCAGTCAATT
>CAMYLH010000604.1 GCA_947259065.1 uncultured Desulfobacterales bacterium | reverse complement strand
TAGCAGCCTCCAACGCCCGGCACACATTTGCCATGGTGACTTGGCTGACGCGTTGGTTGTATTCGACGGTGACGCCACCGATGTGGGGAGTCAGAATCAAATTGGGCAATTCAGCAAATTGGGCTGCGGCCGATTTGGTAAGGGGTTCGGTTTCGTAGACGTCTAAGGCGGCGCCTGCTATATGTTCCGATTTCATGGCAGCCACCATGGCCTTTTCGTCCACAACTCCCCCGCGGGCGGCATTGATCAGTATGGCACCTTCTTTCATTTGGGCCATGGCGTCGACATCCAGCAAATGGCGCGTGGCGTCATTGAGAGGAACGTGCAGACTGACCGCGTCGGATTGTCCGAGCAGTTCCTCCAATTCATCAATTTTGCGATATCCTTGCCAGTATGGATCATCAGAGGAGACATAAGGATCGTAGGCAATAACCGTCATACCCAACGATTGTGCCAGCTTGGCCGTTGCACGGGCAATTTGCCCGAAACCGACCAAGCCGAGGGTTTTACCGGCGGATTCATGCCCCATGGCTTGACTGCGAGGCCACTCCCCATTTAACATTTGCTCTCGGAAAAAAAAGGAACCACGAAGTAACGTCATCACACTCACGATCACCCATTCGGCCACGGCGGCGTCATTGGCTCCGGTTGCCGGACAGACGGTCACGTCGCGTTCTTGGCAGGCCTTAAGGTCAATATTGTCCAACCCAACGCCCAAGCGGCCGACTACTTTTAAATTTGGCGCGGTCTTTAGTAATTCGGGATTCACCTGGGTTCGGTTGCGAACGACCAGTCCTCGGGAATCGGCCAGCAATTCTTTTAATTCTTCAGGCCGGTCAACCAGGTCGGGATCATAATGCACATCATAGTCTCTGGCGGTGGATTCAGCCGCACCTGTATCCATGAATTCACTGATGACAATATCAGGCATTAATTAACTCTCGATATCTTGAAACGTTTCAACATGATGGGGATTGGGAAAATAGCATTCTTTTCCTCCTGATTATCGGTAGAGCAATGGACATGCCAAACGTGAGGATTATCTGAATCTAATGTAATTTAAATAGG
The DNA here is from genome assembly GCA_947259065.1 of uncultured Desulfobacterales bacterium. Classification (GTDB taxonomy): domain Bacteria; phylum Desulfobacterota; class Desulfobacteria; order Desulfobacterales; family JAFDCJ01; genus JAFDCJ01. Next base: position 3,602 of record CAMYLH010000604.1, on the reverse strand, counting down.
TTAAAGCTTAGAATCCACCCCTAATCCGAATTGATATTGCCCAATATTGGGCGTGATGACCAATTTTGGGCAAAATGGTTGCAATATGGCACCTGTTCTGCTAAAACAGATGACGGTCGAGGTCCTTGAAAAATAATAATTTAGCTTAAAAATGATATTTTTCTATTAATTTCAAAAAGATAAAAACCGCCCAATAATGGGCATTTTGGTGTTTGTTGCTTGTCATTTCCGGTTTATCCGGGTTAGGAGATCATAAAAAAATTATGGTATGGGATGCCGCAACGCGATACCGGCTGTTATTGGAAATCAATAATGCAATTGTGGAACACACCAACCGTGTGGACCTTTTCAGCCAGCTGGCGAACAGGATAAAAAAAATCGTCCCTTATGACCGGTTCAGCATCAACCTGTATAACGAAAAGAAAAAATTGCTAAGCTACTTCAGCACGGCTGAAGGGATCTCACCAAAAGCCATCAGTGGTGATGAACGTCCGTTGGAGAAGGGTGCCATCGCCAGGGAGGCCATTCGTTCGCGGCAGCCGGTCATAATTTCCGATTTGAAAAAACGGAATTATTGGTCGTCCGTCAGGGCCATGCTGAAGGCCGGGCTTACTGCCAGTTTTGCCTTCCCGCTGATCACCCGGGGCAAGGTGCTCGGGGTATTACATTTTTCCTTTAAAAAGTGTCCTCGTCAGATGGATGAGCTGGTCCAGTTTTTAAGAGAACTGACCGATGTTGTGGCAGTGGCTGTGGAGAATATGTTGGCGTACAGCCAGCTCAAAGAAGTCAATCAGAACCTTGTCCAACAAATGTCGAAGAGGCTTATAATCCTGACGCCTTTTTTTACGAGTCGCTTGCAATGCGGAAGGTAATGGAGCAGGTCGAACTGATCGCCCCGACGGATGCCAGTGTACTGGTTACTGGTGAGACCGGCACCGGCAAGGATTTCATCGCCCGGCACATTCATCGGCTCAGCCCCCGCCGAGGAGGGCTCTTCGTAAAGGTCAACTGCCCGGCTCTGACGGCCAATCTATTCGAAAGCGAACTTTTTGGTCACGTCAAAGGGGCCTTTACCGGTGCAGTCGATTCAAGGGTCGGACGATTTGAAATGGCAGACGGGGGAACAATCTTTCTGGATGAGATCGGGGAGCTTCCCAGTGACCGTCAGGCCAAACTGCTGCATGTTCTGCATGATAAAAATTTTGAACGCGTGGGCGACAGTCGGCCTATTGAAGTAAACGCCAGGGTGGTAGCAGCCACAAACCGCGACTTAGACACGGCTGTTCGACAGGGTGATTTTCGTTCCGATCTATATTACCGACTGAATACCTTCTCGCTGCATTTGCCGCCCCTGCGGGAACGAGTTGAAGATATTCCCGGTCTGGTGCAACGGCTCAACTGGACGGAGGCACGCAATGCCCACCGGACACCACCGAATTATGCCCCCGCAGCCATTGAAATGCTTTGCGGCCACCAGTGGCCCGGCAATGTCCGTGAATTAAAAAATCTGATCAAGCGCATGATTATCCTGCTATCCGGGCAAACCATCACCGGACGAGATGTAGAAACCTTCGTTGAGACGGGGCAGACCGAGCCCGTGTGCGCGAACTACATCTTGGCGGAGGCCGAGCGACGGCATATTGAAATGGTGTTGAAGAGGACCCACGGACGCCTGGGAGGCAAGCAAGGGGCCGCCACTTTTTTGGGTATCCCGCGTACCACTTTGCAGTATCGACTTAAAAAACTTGGGATCGATCATAATTGCTTTAGATCTCATGTAAACACCTCTATTATTGGATCTGAATGATACTCAACAGTCTCTTTCCCGTATTTGCCATTATCGTTTTGGGTCACATACTTAAACGCTTCGGGTTGACCAATGACTTATTTCTCAGTCATTCCGACCGACTGATCTATTTTATCTTTTTCCCCATTTTGCTGTTTTGGAAAATCGGCACCGCACCACCGGCAGCCAACATGAATTTCAGTTATTGTCTGGCAGGACTGTCCACTGTCACGGTGGTGTTCGTTTTGAGCATTTTTTACATCAAAATTTTCAGAGTCGGTGAATTCCAGGCCGGAACATTTTCACAAAGCTGCTACAGATTTAATACCTACGTCGGAATGGCATTGGTGCTGAGCGCATTCGGAGAAGCCGGTGGGCAGCTTTTCGGAATTTTGATCGGGGTCATCATACCCTGGGTCAATGTGATGGCCGTCACGGTATTGATTTGGTTTTCCGGGCGACGGCTTGCTTTTTGGAAACAAGTACAGGTCACGTTTAAGGCCGTGTTCTCCAACCCTCTGTTTATCGCCTGTGTCGTCGGATTAATCTTTTCGAATACGCTGAAAGTATTCCCTAAGTTCCTCGATAACACATTTGCGTTATTTTCCATGGTTACGCTGCCGTTGGCACTGCTGTCCATTGGCGGAAATCTGACACTGAAAAGCCTAAAAACATACTTCAGGTTGTCTGTCGTTGCCAGTGGTTTTAAACTGGTAGTTTTGCCGCTAACGGGTTATTTTATGCTAAGTGCTTTCAATGTCAGCGGGCTCCCTTTCAAAATCAGTATGGTTTTATTCACACTGCCGACCTCCACAGCCATGTATGTGCTTTCCTCACAACTCAACAGCGACACGGACCTGGCTTCCGCAAACATTTGTTTGACCACGATTTTATCATTTTTTTCGCTTACCCTGGACCTGATGCTGGACTTCGGATTTAAATCTATGTAGGCGGTTTGATTTTGACATCCCATAAGTCCAGGTGCTACTGGTTTCCGAATTTTTTTCAGGAAGGAATATTTCGCTTATCTCGCAATGAGCCATGATTAATTTTGTTCTATATATCACCACCACCTTAATCTGGGGATCTACCTGGCTGGGTATCAAATTGCAACTAGCACAGGTGCCGCCGATTCTATCCGTAGGCTACCGGTTTTTTCTGGCTTCGGCCATCCTGTTAATCTACTGCATAATTACAAATAAAAATCTATTATTTTCCCGGCGCGACCATACGTTTATGGCTTGTCAGGGCTTTTCGCTGTTTGGACTGGGATACATCATGAGCTATCTGGCCACTTCTTATCTGACCAGTGGACTGGTGGCTGTCATTTTTTCCACGATTTTGATGTGGAATATCCTTAATCTGAGACTTTTCATGGGACAGCCCGTTGCCTGGCGGGCTTTTACGGGTGGCGTCTTGGGGTTGGTCGGCATATGCATTGTGTTCTGGCATGACCTTTCAGCTTTCACGGCGACGCGTGGGTTAGTCGGGCTGGTTATTGCACTGTTGGGAGCTTATCTCGCTTCGATAGGCAATGTGGTGGGCTCGCGCAACGCCAAAAGCGGTGTTCCTGTCACACAAGCCAACGTCTACGGCATGGCTTACGGTGCCCTGCTGTGCATCGCTATTCATTTTGGCATCGGCGGCGAACTGACCATGGATTGGACCTTCGGTTATCTTGGACCGATGCTGTATCTAACTGTCTTCGGATCGGTCATCGCATTTGGATGCTATATGCTGTTGCTTAGCCGAATCGGCGCCGACTATGCCGCGTATGTCATGCTTTTGATGCCGGTAGTCGCGTTGATACTTTCAA
>CAMYLH010000603.1:2802-4393 GCA_947259065.1 uncultured Desulfobacterales bacterium | reverse complement strand
GCTTCTGAAAAATACAGCGATCGGTTTCAAAATATCCTCAAGGATACTGAAATTGAAAAAGTTGTCTGGGAAGCTGAACTGGATGGGATGGCCGATACTTATGCCGGGAAAAATACACAAAATATGCGCACCAGCGAAGATATCGGCAGTATTATTTACACGTCCGGCTCCACCGGACTGCCCAAAGGGATCGTTATTACCCATCGTAACCTGATTGAAGGCGCCCGGGTCGTCAGTCATTATCTGGGTATTACGGCCACAGAACGTATTTTGGGACTGCTGCCGTTTAATTTTGATTACGGGCTAAATCAGCTGATCTCAGCACTCTACAAAGGCTGCTCGATTATTTTGTTTAAATTCTTTATGCCTAACTCCCTGCTCAAGATTTTAATCGATGAAAAAATTACGGGCCTGCCGGCTATCCCCACCATCTGGTCCGCGGTCTTCAATCCGCAAATGTGTAAAATAGATCCCGATGTGCAATACCCGGACCTAAGATATATCAGCAACACCGGCGGGAAACTGCCGGTTCCGATTGTAAAAAAAATCAGGCAGCTTTTCCCGGCAACCAAACTGTTTCTGATGTACGGGCTGACCGAAGCCTTTCGTTCCACCTATCTTGACCCCGGCCAAGTGGATCGGCGACCGGACTCCATCGGCAAAGCCATTCCCAATGTCTTGGTGGAGGTGATCAATGAAAACGGTAAACTATGCGAAGCCGGTGAAGTCGGAGAGTTGATTCACGGCGGCGCCTGCGTTGCCAAAGGATATTGGAACAACCCCGATTTGACGGTTAAGGTCTATCGGCCCAATCCGACATTGCCCGAAGGAAACCAGTTTCTGGATCGGGTGGTATATTCCGGGGATCTTGTTAAGAAAGATAAGGAGGGGTTTTTGTATTATGTCGGACGCAAAGATGCCATGATTAAAAAAGAGGGTTATCGCGTATCTCCGACCGAGGTCGAGGAATTGCTGATGGGTCATCAAGATGTATTTGAGGCCGTTGCGTGCGGTATGGAACGTGAAACAGCTAAAAACGAAATTGTGGCACTGGTTGCCACCAAGCGAGAAATTGACATCAAAGAGCTCTATAAATTTTGCCGGCAAAAGGCACCTGAATATCTGGTCCCGGACAAGATTTTAATCATGGACCAATTTGCCAAAACAGAAACCGGCAAAATAGACCGTCCCAGGGTCATAAAGGAGGCCTATGCTAAATATGACCGCTGAACTGCTGCAGGCGGCGGAAAATTTCGGAACCCCGCTATATGTATATGATTTCGATGCGATTGAGGCGCGGCTGGTTGCCTTGAGGTCGTTAATCCACCCCAAAGTAAAACTCTTTTACGCTGTCAAAGCCAATTCTAATCTGCATTTGCTGGCCAACCTGAAGCCGCTGGTCGATGGATTGGATGTCTCTTCGGGCGGAGAAATCAAACAGGCCCTGCTGGCGGACTACCGGGGAGCCGACTTAAGCTTTGCCGGACCGGGCAAAACAGCCGGCGAGATTGAGCTAGCGTTGCAAAATGACTGCGCCTCACTGAGCATTGAATCTACCGACGATTTAAACCGAGTCATGGGGACCTGCCAA
>CAMYLH010000603.1:0-2793 GCA_947259065.1 uncultured Desulfobacterales bacterium | reverse complement strand
TTAAGGAATTTGCCGTCAAGATGGGTGGTATGCCCTCGCCATTTGGTGTTGATGAGGAACATGCCGCTGATAGTATCGATGTCATCAACCAAAACGATGAATCCTTAAATTTTTTGGGATTCCACATTTATGCCGGAACCCAGTGTTTGAATATTGACGGCTTAACCCAGAATATCGCCAATGTATTGGAAGTCATTGAAAAGATATGCCACCAAAATGATCTGGCACCTGCCAGAATTAATTTCGGCGGCGGCCTTGGCATACCCTATTTCAGCTCCGATACGGACTTCGATCTCAAGGAATTTGTCCGCTTCGTCAATCGAGCTGTCGTGCAATTTGATACGCGCATGTCTCGACCGGTCGATTACATTATCGAGTTAGGCCGCTATATTGTCGGCCCCTTTGGCTATTATCTATCGCGGGTTTTAGCCCTAAAAGAAACCCGAGGTCGCAAGTTTGTGATACTCGATGGCGGCATGCACCACAACTTACCCCCCAGCGGTAATTTTGGTCAGATTATCAGTAAAAATTATGATATCCAAAATATAAGCAAACCGGCGGCTGTCCAAGAAAAGGTCGATATCGTCGGATGCCTGTGCACAACTTTAGACAGATTGGCCAACCGCATTAAGATCGGTTCCCCGGAGGTTGGCGATGTGGTGGCTATTAAAAACAGTGGGGCGTATGGGTTGACCGCATCACCGGTTTTTTTTCTGGGCCATGAGACCCCGCGGGAGATTCTCATTAAAGACGGTGAGGCCCGTCTAATTCGGGAGAGCAGGGATATTACTCAATTTAATTAAAATTAAGCGCTGCATTTTTAGCTTGATATCCTCTGATTTCTGCAATAAGTAGAGATATTCTTTGATGAGAAGCATTGTATCAGTGTATGGTCCCCCCTATCCGTTTTTTCATGGTTTTTTCAAAGAATTCCTACTCGACAAGGAGATCGTTATGGCAATCAGTCAGGAACTATTAGATATTTTAGCCTGTCCGAAATGCAAGGGTGACATTTATCTGAATGACACCAAAGATGGCCTGGTTTGCGACCATTGCAAGTTATGCTATGAAATTCGTGATGATATCCCGATCATGCTGATCGACGAGGCCAAGCCGCTCGAGGATTAAATGTTATGAGTTTATTGTAATTCGCCTACATCCGATGAGTAAGGAAAAATTTACAAATAACGAATAACCAATAACGAAGACATTAATGGCATGAGCTTTCCCCTGGAACCAAAACCCGCAAAACTGGTCATCGGGCTTTTAATGAAGGACAGGGCGCTTTTTGAACCATTGGCCGTTGAACTTACCTCCCAATACGGTTCAACGGATATGATCAGCTCATGGATGGCCTTTGATTATACGGCCTATTATGAATCGGAACTGGGATCCCCGCTCTTCCGGCGTTTGCTGGCATTCGAGACCCTGATCGATCAGCAGGATTTGGCAGTCATCAAATTAGCCACTAACCGACTTGAGCAAACCTATACGCGAAATCGCAGGCGCAGGGTGAATATTGATCCCGGGTATCTGCTCTATGAGCGTTTTGTGCTGGCTTCCGGCAAAAATTTTTCCCATAGAATTTATATCGGCCATTGCATTTATGCCGATTTAACCCTTATATATCGAAAAGGCGCTTTCGAGACCTTACCGTGGACCTATCCAGATTATGCGGATCAACCTATACGGAGCTTTCTTGAGCAGGTTCGTGATAAGTATGCGTTTGATTTAAAAAGGTAAAGGAGACCAATACAAATTATGATCAAAAGTATGACCGGTTTTGCCACGGCTGAAAGGACCGTTCAAGATATTTCGGTAACGGTGGATATCCACGCTTACAACAGCAAACATCTCGATGTAATGCTGCGCGTACCCTCCGGTTATATGCTCCTGGAAGAAAAATTGAAAGCACGCATTGCCGAGCGGATTGCCAGGGGCCGCATGGAAGTCAAAATTCAGGTTAAAGATCAGTCCGAGGGGGCCATTGCCTTTGAGATCGATCATATGCGGGCAAAAGCCATTCAATCCGCTCTGACCGAGTTAAAGAATGAGTTTAATCTGCAAAATGATATATCCCTGGAGCTTTTGATGAGCGTTGGCGGTATTATTAAACCCGTTGAAACCGTAACCGAAGCCGAATCCATATGGCCGGTGATTCAGGAATGTCTCGCCGTTGCCCTGAATAACCTTGAAACCATGCAAAAAAAAGAAGGTGATTTCATCGCCGGCGACTTGGAAAAACGGTTGGATTACATCGAAGATTGCATCGCAGAAATTGAAAACGATACCGATGAGTTATTGTCTCACTATCAAAAAAGACTAAGAGACCGCATATCGGCCTTAACTCGGGATATAGTGGAGATTGACGCCGGTCGGCTTGCCCAGGAAGCCGCCTTTCTTGCAGATAGAAGTGATATCTCAGAAGAGATCGTACGGGCCAAAAGTCATGTCCAGCAGTTTCGCCACATCATGGATTCAGAAGAACCTGGAGGCAGAAAGCTCAATTTCCTCTTGCAGGAGCTTCACCGCGAATTTAATACCATGGGGTCTAAAATAGGCCAAGCCGACACCTCCCATAAGATTGTTGATGTCAAATCAGAGCTTGAAAAGATCCGAGAGCAGATCCAAAATGTGGAATAAAGCGAAAAGTACCGTTCAGAGGTTCAAGGTGTCAGCCCCGCTGCCGGCCAAAAAAACGGCCGGTCAAATCGAAACAGAAACTTTTGGAGCTCGGTTCCAAAATCTGCCGTTGTTGGGTTTCGCATTGCGCATTCGAACCGGCAAAATGTA
>CAMYLH010000602.1 GCA_947259065.1 uncultured Desulfobacterales bacterium | reverse complement strand
TCAATTACTATCTTTTGGGTGGATCGTTATACTAAAGTAGAGTCTTTCGCGTGTCAATATCTTTTTATGGTCTCATAACCATAGTCCTTGAAACCATGGGATGAGCCCGGACTTTCCCTGGTGGGTGAAGAATTAAATGTAGAAATGATCATTAATTGAGGGGCCGGTAAGTTTGCAGTGTAAGCCTATATTTATAGCGGAGTGGATGATCGCCACCGAAATTGGATGCTGTCTGAGACCATTAGGGATCGTTATGGATGAACAGCCTTGCCATGCTGTTTATGCAACATTGGGGTTTAATCCAGCACGGCAACTGCCTCCACTTCAATCAGGTACTCCGGCAGTGCTAAACTCTCTATAATCAATAGGGTGTTGGGCGGCCAGGGCTCCGGGAAATACTCGTCTCGAACCCTGCGATAGGTTTCAATGTAGCTGTAATGGGTCAGAAAAGTCGTCATTTTTACAATGTTCTGCAGCGTGCCCCCGGCTTCCTCAACGATACTTTTCAAATTTTGGTGGACCTGTCGAACCTGGGTTTCGAAGTCGCCTTGGCCTACTAAATTGCCGTCCACATCCCGGGCTATCTGACCGGCAATATACAAGGTGTTACCCGCTTTAGCTGCGTGAGAATACCCTTTGGTGGGATGGACGCTCTTGAGTTTTAGTATTTCATGTGCCATGAGAATCTCCTTTCCGTATGAATTTCTGACCTGATGAACCCTAACGCTACTGAATTTTCGGATCGAAGCACTAAGGCGTCTGCCTAACCTAACGCATTTTTTAACCGAAGGGAAGTTTAAATCAGGTAAGCCGTAATAGGATTTAAAATTGAAATGGTTCCCATTAATATCAGTTTCATCTCCCATCTTAGGGGTAGTGGCGGTATCCTGCACGGTGTTTGCCATCCTGTTGGGCTTGTCGCCAGATCTTGCCATGGCCAAGACCTTGCCGGAGAATGAACCTGATACCAACCAATTATTGCAGGGTAAAGCCTATGTTTACAAACTTGACCCTGATGGTTCGGCCGGCAAAGGTTACAAATTGGTATATATGGTCGCTGCTTCCTTGAAAGCCTTTTGGAAATTCAAAACCGATATTTTGACTTTTTCGGGGCCACCCTTTGGATGAATTATCCATGGTACGGCGGAATGCGCCATAATAACTCTTTTGTTGGGATCTCCTGTCATGCACGCGATTGCTCGCATCAACCAAAGTTTCTATTGTGATTGAATCCGGAATGGTTTAGGGATGGTTAGGCAGAATTTTTTACCTCAAAAAGGAGATGAAAAAATGAAAAGCTGTGAAAACTGCAGATTTAGGGCAAAATATGATAAAAATCCCCGTTCCTTATTAGGTCGTATTTGGAAGTGGCATATTGGCTGGTGTCCGGGCTGGAAGTCCTATCTCAAGTCTTTAGCGCCTGCGGAAAAAGAAAAAATGACCAATATTTATGGCAAATAGTGGATTAGAATCTAAACGTTTTCCAAAACTGTGCTTGGAAAAAGTGGCCCCTGAGGGGTGGGGGGGTGGAACTAAGCGCGCTGATTATTAATATAGGTTTCAGGTGTCAGTATCTAACACTTTCTTTCCCTGACACCCGACACCTTAACGCTTCATTTTTTGCCATATGTTGTCAGATAGAGACCCCAAAGGGTCTGAGATATGGTGGCGCGGTTTTGCCTTAGAAGACATATAATCACAATATGCGTGGAGGTATTTAATGTCATTGGATCCGAACGGGGGGAATGTTTTGCCGGATAACTTAGAGAATATCGTATCACCCGGTCAGAAAGATCGCTTCAAGCAGCAGATCGAATTTATACTAGAGGTCGATAAGCTGAAGAATGTTCTGCGAAAGACGATTTTGATGAATCGCTCTCGGCGGGAAAATTCGGCTGAGCACTCGTGGCATATTGCCTTAACGGTTCTCATTTTGTCTGAATATGCGAAAGATTCGGATGTCGATTTGTTTCGGGTGATGAAAATACTGCTGGTCCATGACCTCATCGAGATCGATGCCGGCGATACATATTGCTACGACGATCAGGGCAGAAAGGATCAGGCCCGGCGAGAAAAAAATGCGGCGGACCGGATCTTTAATCTCCTGCCGGTGGATCAGGCAACGGCTTTGCGGGAACTCTGGGATGAATTTGAAGAAAGAGAAACACCCGAGTCAAAGTTTGCCAATGCATTGGATCGGCTACAACCCTTCTTGCACAACTATTTTACCGAAGGGCAAATCTGGCAGGAAAATAATATTAACAGCGCCCAGGTAAAATCTCGCATGCACCCGGTAGATGATGGCGCTCCGATTCTCTGGAATTATGTGAGTTCTTTGATCGATGACTCGGTACAAAAAGGATTCCTTGACGAATAATCCCATTTTTTGAAATTCATTGCTGGAAAATGGTGTTACCTCAACCTAAAGAGATTGCACGAAAATTGGATAATCAGCATCAAGCATTAGCCGGATATGGTAAAATCGTCTAAAACCATCATTGAGGCCAGGAACCTTACGCGATTATATGCATTGGGCGGTAGTGAAGTCATCGGTGTCGACACGATCGATCTTAGTATTGCTGCCGGCGAGCTGGTGATTTTGAAAGGAAACAGTGGTTCCGGCAAAAGTACCTTGCTGTCTTTGTTGGCCGGTCTGGATCGACCGACCCGTGGTGAATTGACGGTGGCAGATCATGACCTCACTGCAGCGACACCTGCTAATCTTACTCATTTTCGGCGGGAAGTCGTGGGGATGGTCTTTCAGGCCTTTAACCTGATGCCGACCTTAAACGTTC
>CAMYLH010000601.1 GCA_947259065.1 uncultured Desulfobacterales bacterium | reverse complement strand
AAAATCCCAAATCTCAAGCACCAAAATACAAATAAATCTCAATATTCAATGACCGAAACAATCACCAAAATGGTACCGTGTTGCATCGCAAGCCCCGGCCTGTCGGCGATGCTGCTGCCGGGCACAACTGAAGATGGATTAATTGTTTGGAGCTTGGAATTTTCATGATTTTCATTAAGCCGGTGATTCTCGTCAGCAATAGAAGTGGTTTCATTATCCCGTACACTGATCATGAAAGTCCAGAATGAAAATTTTATTTTATGCTCCCTTCAAGCCGCTCGGGCATGTCCATCCATCCGGTGATCTTGTCACTGCAACCAGTATCTTCGATTTTCTGATCGGTCAGGGGCATCAGGTTATGGCAGCAAGTTCACTTCGATGCCGCTGGATATACTGGAAGCCCTGGTTATGGCTGAAATTGATCCGGGAGAGAAGGCAGGTGGTGCAGACGTTTTCCGACAGTTCGGCAGATTTATGGTTTACCTATCATAGCTATTATAAAGCACCGGATTTACTGGGCCCCGCGGTCTCCAGAAAATTGAATATTCCTTATGTCATATTTCAGGGCATTTATTCGACCAAGCGCAGACGCCAGTGGAAGGCTAAAGCGGGATTTTATCTGAATAAACATTCCCTTTGTGCCGCCACTCACGTTTTCAGCAATAAATCTGTCGATCTGTTGAATCTCAAACGGATTTTACCCGAAAACCGGCTTACGTATGTGGCTCCGGGTATTATCCCAAGTGACTTTTCCTTTGACAAAAACGCCCGCAAGACACTGCGCAAGAATTGGAATAGTGCAGACGATCCGGTAATTTTTTCCGCCGCCATGTTCAGACCGGATGTCAAAACCGAAGGACTCATCTGGGTAATTCGGGCCTGCGCTGAGCTTTATCGGCAGGGGCAAAATTTTCGGCTGGTTATTGCCGGAGATGGGAAAGAAAGAGAAAAGCTTCAGCAATTGGCCAATGCGCATGTGGCTGATCGCGTGTTGTTTCTGGGGAAAATAGCGCGCAAGGATATGTATCGCTACTACAGTGCCGCCGATGTATTTGTATTCCCCGGTATTAGAGAATCATTGGGCATGGTTTTTCTGGAAGCTCAATCCTGCGGGTTGCCGGTGGTTGCTTTTAACAATGCCGGGGTTCCGGAGGCGGTTCAGGATGGCAAAACCGGATTGCTGGTGCCGATGTATGCTTTGGAGCCGTTTGTGGAGGCCGTCAAACGTCTCATGATCGATAAAAAGTTAAGACGGCAGATGGGTTTTGCTGCCAAATCTTATGTGCGGCAATGTCATGATTTAAACAAAAATTATCAGGGACTTGAGCGATCGCTAAACGCAATTGTTGGAAGCCGATTATAGTTTTTGATTGACCGCCTTGCCAATTCGGAATAAACTCCGAAAAAGTTAGACTATTTCGGAGGAATATACCAAAATGAAGATTCAGCCCAGAATTCTGAATATTGATTTACCACCTCAGCAATCAGCATTTTTGTGGGGTCCGAGAAAGACTGGAAAATCGACGTATTTAAAGTCCAAATTTCCCGACAGCCCTGTATATGATTTTCTTAAAACCGATTTATTTTTAGAATTTTCCAAGAGGCCATCTTTATTGCGTGAACAGATTCTCGCAAAAGATGAAGACGTCATAAGCTCTCCTATTATACTGGATGAAGTTCAAAAGGTTCCCCAACTCCTCGACGAGGTGCATTGGTTGATAGAGAATAAAAGGTTGAGTTTTATAATGTGCGGGTCCAGCGCTCGAAAATTAAAGAGGGGTAAGGCTAATTTGCTAGGCGGTAGGGCATGGCGTTATGAAATGTTTCCTTTTGTAAGCGCAGAATTAGGCAAACTGGATTTATTGAAGGCTTTGAATCGGGGATTGATACCAGTCCACTATTTTCAGGATACGTATAAAAAATCTTTAAGGGCTTATACGCAAGACTACCTGAAAGAAGAAGTCTTTGATGAGGGGTTAACCCGGAATATCCCCGCCTTTTCCAGATTCTTTGATGCCATGGGATTTTCTCACGGTGAACTTACTAATTTTTCCAATATTGCCCGCGAGTGCGGGGTGGATTCAAAAACCGTAAAGGAGTATTATCAAATCCTTAAGGATACGCTGCTGGGTGATTTCATAGCGCCTTTTAAAAAGCGGCAAAATCGACAGGTTATCAGTAGAACATCTAAGTTTTACTTATTCGATGTGGGTGTGGCCGGCACCATAACAAAACGGCACGTTCGACAAGAAAGAGGCGTTGATTTCGGAAAAGCTTTTGAGCACTTCATCCTCATGGAAATAAAAGCGCACAATTCCTACCATGAGATCGACTATGAAATTAATTTTTGGAGAACAAAATCCGGTCTCGAAGTTGACTTTATACTCGGACGGGGGGAGATTGCCATTGAAGTCAAAGGTGCTGGCAGCATTCAAAACAAGGACTTAAGACCTCTTAACGCCTTCATAGAAACCGGTGCCCCCCGTAAAGCACTTGTCGTCTGTAATGAGAAGGCAGAACGTTTGGTCGGGAAAGTTCACATTGTGCCATGGCGAAAATTTTTAAGTGATTTATGGGATGGGAAGATTATTAAATGATCCGGATAAACCGGAATTGACGATTCAATATTCAATCGTTACAAGATAGTGAAATTATCCCAATACAATTTTATAGCCACAAAAATGCAAAATCAACGTAAAATCACCCGTTTTGGCCTGATCCGCCACGCTCAAACTGTTTGGAATCGGGAAAGGACGATCCAGGGACACAGCGACTCGCCATTGACCGCTGAGGGTGCAAGGC
>CAMYLH010000600.1 GCA_947259065.1 uncultured Desulfobacterales bacterium | reverse complement strand
AGATGTCGTCATTCAGCTTGGAAAAATGGCTGTGACACCCTAACTGTCATGGGATTGCACGAAAATTGGACATTGGTAATAAGGTTTCAGGTTTCGGGTGTCAGGTGTCAGGAATGAAGACGCGAGAGCCAGCCTGACACCCGAAACCTGAAACCCATGCTCGGAGAAAGTTTCATAACGCCTGATAATGTCCAAAAAAAGAGCTGTTTTCATAGTAAATTACGAGGTTTTTAAGAGGTAGATTTATGTCAATTTCACGGAGAAAGTTTCTCGGCTGGCTGGGCGCTGCCGGTTTTGGCACCGCATTGGGCAATACCGCACATGCTGCGTCCAACAAGCATTTTGACGGTTATCCCGATAGCAACGGTGTGCTTTTTGACAACACCCGCTGCATCGGCTGCCGCAAATGCGAAGAAGGCTGCAACCGTGTCAATGAGCTGCCGCAACCGGAGCGTCCGTTTAGCGACCTTTCCTTGCTGGATACCAAACGTCGTACCACGGCCAAATCTTATACGATTGTCAACCGCTATGATGATGATGTAAGTGAAAAAGGCCCGCTGTACCGCAAAGATCAGTGCAACCACTGCCTTGAGCCTGCGTGTGCCTCAGCATGTTTTGTGCGGGCATTTACCAAAACCAAATCCGGTGCGGTCGTTTACGATGCATCGGTTTGTGTGGGCTGCCGCTATTGTATGATTGCGTGTCCTTTCGAAATACCGACCTATGAATATGACAATGCGTTTTCTCCCCGGGTAATGAAATGCACCATGTGTTATCCGCGAATTTCCAAAGGCTTGCTGCCCGGATGTGTCGAGGCTTGCCCAACCGAAGCCCTTACCTATGGAAAGCGCGAGGAATTGTTAAGGATCGGGCGCCAGCGTATCGCCAAATTCCCGGAGCGATACGTGGATCACATTTATGGTGAGAACGAAATGGGAGGTACCAGCTGGCTTTACCTGTCCGCAGTTCCTTTCAAGGACGTCGGCATGAGAGAGGATCTTGGCGTGACACCGGCACCGAAACTTACGGCCGGAGCTTTAAGCGCCGTGCCGATGATTGTTGGACTCTGGCCGGTTCTTCTTACCGGCATTTATGCGATTAACCAAAGAAAAGGAAAAATTGAAAGACAGGAAAAAGAACAGGCTGTTGCCGCTGCATTAGAAAAAGCCCGCGCCGAGGCCGAAACAAAGCTGTCCGAAGCAATGGAAAAGGCCGAAAAGGAAAAAACGACGGCTATTGAAACCGCCGTCAGCAAAGCCCTTGAGGAAGCGGCCAAAGCATCTGAAGAAGACGCCGGTGACCCAGCAGCTGAGAATGCCGACAAGAAGTCGAGCAAGGAGGATTCCTGATGTCTGATGAAGCCACGACCACCGGCAAATCTTATTTGACGCCGTTCAATGTAATTGCCGGAATCATCATTATTATTGGTCTTTATGTTACGGTCCTGCGATTTGGCAAAGGGTTGGGCGCTGTCACCAATCTCTCCGATTACAACCCCTGGGGGATTTGGATCGGTTTTGATTTGCTGGTCGGCGTCGCCCTGGCGGCCGGCGGGTTTGTCACTTCCGCCGCTGTCTATATTTTCGGCATGAAGAAATACCATTCAGCGGTCAGACCCGCCATCTTAACCGGATTCTTAGGCTACGCCATGGTTGTTGTGGCGCTCAATTATGATGTCGGCAGACCCTGGCGCCTGCCGTATCCCTTTATCATGCAGCAGGGAACCACATCCCTCTTATTTGAAGTGGCCGCCTGCGTGGCCCTGTACCTGACGGTCTTGTTTGTTGAATTTTCACCGGCGGCGCTGGAATGGCTTGGCCTGAAAAAAGCACGCAATATCATTATCAGGCTAACGCTATTGCTTACCATCTTTGGAGTGGTTCTCTCGACGCTGCATCAGTCCTCACTGGGAGCACTGTTCCTAATTGCACCATCGAAGCTGCACCCGCTCTGGTACTCACCGTATATAACGGTATTTTTCTTCGTGTCCGCTATCATCGCGGGTCTTTCCATGGTAATTTTTGAAAGTACGCTGTCGCATCACTACTTTGCTGATAAAATGGATGAAGCTCATTTAAAAGAAAAAGATGATATCGCTTTGGGATTTGGTAAAGCCGCTTCCTTCGTTCTGGCCGGATATTTCATCATCAAGGTGCTCGGGATATCCGAGGGCAACAACTGGCACCTGCTGGGCACATCCTATGGCATCTGGTTCCTGGTGGAATTGCTGGGATTTATAGCCCTGCCTTGCTTTTTCTATGCCATCGGCGTGCGTGAGAAGAACCTGAAAATAATCAAATGGACGGCTGCCTGGACCGTACTTGGCATCATTCTCAATCGGCTGAATGTTGGCCTGATTGCATTTAACTGGCATCTGCCGTCGAGTGAACGCTATTTCCCGCACTGGATGGAAATTGCGATTTCCGTTTTCCTGGTAACCGTCGGATTGGTTGTATTTCGCTTTGTCGTTAGCCGCATGCCGATTATGTATGCCCATCCGGATTACCCGGAGGAGCACTAGAGATTTGATAGATAAATTGAACAACGTAATAGGGTGACAAGATGGAAGGGACCATTCATACCCTGCAAGACTATATGTTCCACACCGAAAGCATCACCTACATTTTAATCGTAGGAGCGCTTGTCGGCATAACGTTTTTCTATCGTTTTCTGACAGACAGAGACGATGATGAAAAGTGAGAATTGAATGTGGAATTTATTTTGTAGCTTTCGCACGGAAGACGATATAATATAGGCTTTCAGATAAAGTTTTTGGCAAGGATAGAAGGCGCCTCCCTGAGAA
>CAMYLH010000599.1 GCA_947259065.1 uncultured Desulfobacterales bacterium | reverse complement strand
GATAATCCGTCCGGTGGTTGACAAATTCTTCGAAGGTTACGGTGGATAACTCAAACAGTCGTTTGCGGCCAACCAGCGATTCGTGGATCTTTTGTTTCAGCTCCAGGCTGCCGGAACCGGAAAGGATAAATTTATAAGGCAATTTAAGATCAGAAAGGCCCTTCAAAAAAAGGCCGGCATTATCTTTACGCTGAATTTCATCGATGAAAACATAACCGTGCTGTCGGCCTATTTCCAACTCGATTTTTTTAATAAGGGCTGCCTGAGAATCAAAATGAGGTCTGTCCCACTCGATGTCGAGATTTAGAAACAGTGTCCGCTCGTCGCTTTTGTCCAGATACTCCCTCAGCATCTCCATCAGGGTTGTTTTGCCGGCCTGCCGGGGACCGATAATAAGACTCATCTCTTTTTGCGGCAGATGGTCCACCAACTCCGAAAATAACTTTCGTTTAATCATAGTTTAATAATAGCCCGATAATTTATAAAGTCAATAAGTCAATTTCGTCCGACAAGAAAAAATTTCGAACCTTACAAAATAGTGAGGATTTGCATATGCAATATCCCATACGACGTTTTTCAAACCATAGTAAGCAGTTTGCAGCCATGAAGAAGGCTCTTTAATTTAGATTTGTTCTATTTAATCTTTACGTTTTTAGCGACCCTATTACACAATAATAAAAAATAGTTAATAAATTTACCCGCAATAAGGTTATTCTCAAGCAATCTTATCTTATGCTAAAAAGCATAAACATATGCTATGTTATCCGACTTCTATGATCTGATATACAAATCTTCATTGATGGATTTTCCCAGATTTGGCAATCACTCGTTGGCAGGGGATAAGTAAGGGGTATTATTATATAGCCTCTCCCGGCTCTTACGCCGATGGATTATACTGCAAAAAAGTGCACTTTAACATACGAAACAAACCTAACTTTGTATCTCTTTGTGTTTTCTTGCTTATAGATGGTATATTGCAATATTCTTATCAAATTGGAATTATTATATATTTTTACTTTTGAAGTCATTGGTCAGCCGTGGCCTGGTTTTTGCTTTCTTTCAAAGATGAAAACAAAAGGTATGGTTTGAATAGCACGATCCAAAGGAGGATGGATTGAGAAGACACACCCTGCACCTGTTTTTCGTGTTCTGCATTGCAACGTTTTCGATCATTCCAGTCGGCTGTCGTACTGGTGGCGGCGAATCGGAGAACTCTGCCGACCAGGTCATCACCTTCCCGCCAGTTAACCCTGAGGGCGGTCCGCCGGCCGGTAATCCGGGTGGGACCACGCCAGTCCCTTCCGAGGCGGATCTGGAAGATGTGTCCAACCCCGACCATATTATAGGGAATGGTACGCCGGAGAGCTGTGATGCTGAATCCTTTATTGACGCAGTCGCCCAAGGGGGAACCATTGTATTTGACTGCGGCCCCGATCCGATTACGCTGACGCTTCCCAGACCGGCGAAGGTGTTCAATGACGCCAACCCTGATATTGTTATCGATGGCGGTGGGCTGGTTTCTCTAAGCGGCGGAGGACGAACTCGGATTCTGTATATGAATACCTGCGATGCGGATCAGGTCTGGACCACCCCCCATTGCCAGAATCAGGATCATCCTCGTTTGACGGTGCAGAATATCACGTTTGCAAATGGAAACTCCACTGGCGAGATCGAATATGACGGCGGCGGGGCCATATGGGTGCGCGGCGGGCGTTTCAAAGCCGTCAACTGCCGCTTTTTCAACAACGTGTGTTCCGATACCGGACCGGATGTAGGCGGCGCAGCCGTCCGGGTGTTCAGCCAATACGAAGGCCTCCCGGTATATATCGTTAATTGCACCTTTGGCGGTGCCCCAGGGTATGGAAATGTGGGATCGAATGGTGGCGCCATCAGCAGCATCGGCGTTTCATGGACCATTATCAACAGCCTCTTTTCCTATAACTCCGCCATTGGATATGGTGCCAACCCGTCAGACCCTGGGACACCCGGCGGCGGCAGCGGCGGAGCAATATACAACGACGGAAACACGATGACACTGACTGTTCTAGGCACTCTGATTGAGTACAATGAAGTAAACGAACACGGCTCGGCCATTTTCTTTGTCTCCAATGATCACACCGGCAATATCGTTATCGACAATTCGGTGATCACCAACAATTCAGGTGGCTCCTGGTACCCCGTCTTCGACGGCATCTCCATGCACAGCGATACCCCGATCGCAGTGACGGATTCGATCATTGAGTCCAATTCGTAAGAATAGGTCACACCACAGAAGAATAAGCTATAAATTGAAATACCGCCGACTTAAGTAGGAATTCAGGGGACACCATACTTAATTATTAGCCCGCAGCAACGATTAAACATTAGCTGATGCCATACACACATTATAAAAAGTGAATCTTCCGGCTATCCTGCTAAAAAATTCGGACAGCCGATTTTTTTTAGATTTGCCCAACTTTTATGAATGTTGGCGAATTTAAGATTACCCAGCCTAATACACTACATTCCGCAATTTTCCCCAAGATTTGGTGTAGCATGTCACAATTTTAGGCAAGCCAAAATTGATTACCTTTCCTGATGAAATATGCAATCGGACTCATCGAGACTTTGAAGTGCACCGAGGATGTCTATGCTGACCGAAAATTAAATCCCGATTGATTCCATATTGTGTTTCATGTATGCAGATTCAATCTGACAGATTCTCGGCTAATCTGATATTTGGACATCTCTCAATATATCTAACTTTTTAAATCAAAAGGCGGACCACAATATCTAGTATCTGCCTCAATTATTAGGTATAAGGACT
>CAMYLH010000598.1 GCA_947259065.1 uncultured Desulfobacterales bacterium | reverse complement strand
GCACGACTTGGCGGCCGGCCATGAAAGCAAGGCGCATCAAGCGGGCATCGGCACCGGGCGTCGTGGCGTTCCAGGGTAGCGACATGCCCAATGCCTCGGTGAGGCAGGCCATGGTATTGGCCGTACCCATGACCGGGCAGGCGCCGTAACCGGGACAGCCGCGATTTTGGATTTGGCGGTAATCCGCCTTGTCGAGGGCGCCCGCTTTGTAATCTGCAAAGTGACGCGGGGCGATATCTAACGGATCCACGTATTCGCCTTTGTAGCGGTTGAGCTGCATATACCCGCCGGTTACTACCACCGAAGGGAGGTCCAGGCGGGCCGCGGCCATGAGATGGGCGGGAATCACGTCGTCGCAAACCGGGACGAAAACCAATCCGTCGAAGAGATTGGTCATGGCAACGGTTTCAATGTAACCGGCTACCAAATCCCGATGGGGCAGGTGGTAGTTGTCATGTCCGGCCATACTGGTGCAGATGGAACTGATCACAAACTCCCGCGGCGTGCCGCCGGCAGCCCATATTCCCGCTTTGACCGACTGTGTGACACGATCCAGATGAACGGATGCCGGGTTGACCTCTCCCCAACTGCTGACGACCCCGATCTGCGGTTTTTTGATGGCGGCTTCATCGTAGCCCACGCCGCTGGTCAGGGTTTGTCGTTCCACCATGGCATAATCCGGTAGATGGGCGTCTTGTTTTTCAATTTTCATTTTAGCGTAATTCCTCCTATGGATATCTCTTGATTTAGGTTTGGCTCATGCATAATCTTCTTGGCGAAAACTATGCCTTTTAAATGCATCATGTTAAGCAGAATTATTGAAAGGACACATCAACAATTGTCTCAAGGCATGTTCAGCGGATGGAATCAGAGTGCGACTTGATCACAGTACGGGGTATTTTGAAATCATCGGATGAATTTGTTATTTCAGATGCTCTTCGGTATACAGGGACAGCTCGATCATCCGTTCAAGAAGTTCGTTCGTCTGCAGCCCTGGGAAATTATGGCGAACGAGTTCCTTACAAAACAGGCGGCAAATATAGCGCAGCTTACGGCTTTTTTGTTTGCCGGCGTATACAAAGTCCCTGTGCCCGTTGTTGATGACAATCACGTTTTTTTCCTCATCGTATCGTGACCGCCATATTTCACCCGGCGCCCGACGATAGGTATACCCGGGAAGCCCCTTGTTTGCTTTTCCGGTATTGGATGATTGATCCATAAGCGTATCGGTGACGGTAATCATGGCCTCATACCGGCAGATCTTATCGCCCTGCCGAACAATCACCTCCAATGTTGTCAGACACGGTTCCGGAGGTGCAATGAAAGTAGTCGATTCACGGTGATTCTCAACAAGTTGGCCTTCTCCATCCATAATATTCCATTGGTATACCAGGTTTTCCAAAACGACCCGTCGGGAGCGGTCCCTGCAAATCACATGATATTTTTTGCGCTTGTCAACCGAAACGACACTCGATTTAGGAGAAATCAGCGCGCTGAACAAAGGGCCGGCATATTCAAAAAACTGTTTTTGGCTGCTGTCATGGTTAAGTAGTTCCGGCACATCTTCAAGATTCTCACTTTCAGGGTCGTTTTTTTCATGGGTAGCCGCACCCATGGGTCCGCTGGAAAAAAGATGTCCCGATTTTTTTTGAGGTTTTTCACCATAAATATCAAACCAGTCATATTCCTCTTGCGGAAGCCGCAAAAATGCTTCTTTGAGAGCACGCTGGACCCTGCGCAGAACCTGGCGGCTGGATCGTTCCTCCTCAGCCTTGCGCTGTTCTTCGATGATTTTTTGAAGCTGTTTTTCAAGCGGAACCATTGCCCGGCATAGCGCGTCAAAACGATCATCACGAATAATGCCCTGGCGCGTGCCCGGGGTGAGAGATAAAAACGGCGCATCCACAATGCCCTGGAGATACCCGGCAGTCCATGGTTCTTTTTCAAAATGGTCTATCTCGGTGATCGAAGGCAAGACTCGCGTACCACGCCGATATAAACCAATGCGGTTAACCGAACCCGGATCGTTGAGATAAATTTCAAGATAAATATCACCCTGCCGGGTTTCAGCCGGTTTGAGATCCCGGAGCAGTCGTCCCGTGAATTGCCGTGGGACGACAACAAACTTTTTACGGCCGGTTCGATCAATAACTTTGACCGTTGCCTCTGTCGCTTTGATGCGGTCCCTGAGTTCAGATGCAAGATAGCGTTGAATTTTTTCGCCCGTTAAAGACCGTAAGCCCGGCAGCAGGGGATAAATCTCCAGGTCGGTCCCCTTAAAGGGCAGTAATATCCGCTTCTTCGAGACCGCAAAATCAGGCGAATCCTTGGCCATGGTCATCTGATATGAATTCTTATCAGCACCGCAACAGGTCAAGCTGAGGTTCTGGCCCACCGTCCAGAAACTAAGAAGACCAATACCGAATTCTCCCTGAATCCCTTGTGCTCCCTCTGACTTGAATTGTCTCTTGATAGAATCACAGATATGGGTCGCCACGCGACGAAAATCCGGCAAACCCTGTTCATCTCTTGGAATACCCTCGCCATCATCGCTAATTTTGAGATAGAACGCTCCCTTTTTTTTGCCCCTGACAATGACGATTTCTTTTGCCCCTGCATCGATGCTGTTTTCCACAAATTCGGCAACCGCCTTTAAGGGATTGGCTTGTGAATTGGCGATGATGCTGATGGCGTTCCAGTGATCTGCAATTCGCAGCTTGCCGGAACGAACATCCTTCTTTTTCTTTTTTCTTTTAGATTTAGGCATTATTGACCTCGGGACAATTTTGAAATGCTTTTCCACCCAACGACCTGGTCATGATTTCTGTTGAGATTACGATCGCCGCCATATACCAGAAAGAAGTGCTCATCGGGTGCTGAAGATAAGCGCTTGAAATATCTAATAACATAATTTATTCGTTAAAAAAAGCAGAGCGAAGTGACAAATTTTAAGACCCTTTAAATTGTACAATCAGGTACGCGATGTAAACTATGCCTAAAGACCTCGATTACATAACATATAGTTGCCACTTAAAAATATGGAGCATTGAAGATCCAATCATAAAGTCCAAACATGGAAGTGTACTCCTAATTTGATCAAATCCTAATGCCCGCCATCGATTGTCCGGCTGCCACTTGCGATTGTAACCTTAAATATAGGACAAATGAAGTGCAATGGACGATCGGGCAAATTGGCGTTCGGAAAGAATCACTTTCGATGAAGCAGCTTTCACTTTAATTTTCGAAATGGTATAATTGTACTTGACAACTGTATATTTGTATATTTATAAAATCCAAACGTACAGAACCGATTCGTTTAATTGCTCAGATAAAGAGATTGGTGATAACTCTTAAAAGAAAGTAGGTATAATGAGTGACACCGATGTATGATTATAAGCGCGAGATAGAAAAAGGGTTTCATTATTTGGGCATTAGTGTCATTCGCTACCGTTGGGCTATTCTGCTAATGACGGTTGTGGTGGCCGGATTGGCTGTAACTCAGCTCCCCAAACTCAGTATCGCCACTTCTGTAGAAAGCATGTTCGCGCGGCACGATCAGATACTTACCGATTACCAACGGTTTCGCAGTCAATTCGGACGTGACGAAGAAATTTCCGATATCTTCAGCCTTGAATTCCTCACCACGCTCAAGCAATTTCATGAGGATCTGGAGAATTCAGTACCGCTGTTGAAAGAGGTCCGTTCGCTGGCCAATGCACCCTATATCGAGCCCGTTGATAGCGGTGTGCGTGTCGGGGGCTTTCTCGATAACCTACCGTGGACAGGGGAAGAAGCGCAGCAGTACAGACAACGTGGCCATTCCTATCCAGGATTCCAGACTCTGTACTTTACCCCGGATGGCAAGCATGCCATAGTTGTTATCAAAACGCAGGCGGTCTCGGCGCTGTCGGCCGATGGCCTGCGATTGCGGGGTTATGCCCGGGGTGTCCGCGGGGCAGAAGCGCATCCTCCCCATGTGGAACAACAGTCGATATCACAGGTAGAGAATATTGCCGTCATCGGCATCGTTGAGGCAGTAATCAAGGAATACCAGACTCGGGACTTCAGCATTGCCTTCAGTGGAACGCCGGTCTACCAGTATCATGTCGAGCCCATGATTCGCTTTAATCTGAAGAAGATGTGTATCGCGATCCTCATCGTCCCGGTTCTGATCATGCCGTTTGTGTTTGGTCGGGGCTCGGGTGCTTTCATG
The DNA here is from genome assembly GCA_947259065.1 of uncultured Desulfobacterales bacterium. GTDB lineage: Bacteria > Desulfobacterota > Desulfobacteria > Desulfobacterales > JAFDCJ01 > JAFDCJ01. The sequence goes on along the minus strand of CAMYLH010000598.1, from coordinate 1,333 downwards.
CCCCAGGTGACGGCCATTTTAGGCCTGATGGTAGCTTTAGGAATGATGGCGTTGCTGTCGGTTCGCCTTAGCCTAACCTCGTCTATGTTGCCCTCCATCCTGCTGTCCATCGGCCTGACCGCACCGATTCATTTCCTGGTGGTCTATTACAAGTACCAAAAGCGGGTCGGGAAGTTGCGGGGCATTGTCTCCACCATGAAGCATTCCGGTTTCCCGATCACCATGACCAGCATCACAACAGTGGCGGGATTGCTGACATTTTCATTCTCGGATATCGCGCCTATCGCGAATTTGGTGAATTTCATAATTATTGGAATTCTCGCCATCCTGGTGTTTACGCTCTTCACCCTGCCGGCATTTCTCTCAATACTGCAGGTTGTTGAAGGCGCGGAAAAGGGCGAAGCGAACTATGAGGCTTCCATTTACAACCGAACCCTGTTGGCGTTGGGTCGCCTCGGGGTTACCCGGCCTTACCTCGTTTTGATTCTGTTCCTGGTGGCTACCCTTGTGGTGGGGTTCAGCATCTTCCAGCTTCATTTTTCCCACAACCAACTTCATTATTTCACTGAAGATTCCGATTTCATGCGGCAGGTCCGGCTAATTGAAACACAGACCGGTGGATTTCGGGCGCTGGAAGTAATGATCGATACACAGCGGGAACGGGGAATCATCGACCACAACCTGCTTCAGGCTATCGAGCAGTTGGATACCCACCTGAGATCGGAGACTGATATTCAGGGGCGCGCTTATATTGGTAGAACCCGATCTCTCGTCGATCTCATCAAGGAAATCTCTTGCGCAGCAATAGGACGGCATCAGAGCCCATGCCCGATTCCCAAAGACGAATCGGCCCTGGCTGAGCAATTCGATCACATCGGTCGCATTGTTCCTGAGGCGCTACGAAAATACACCGATGCTGACTTACGCATAGGTCGTTTGACCGCCATGATGTACTGGAGGGATGCTGCCGATGATGTTGATTTTATTGCCCGGGTGCGGGAATATGCCGCAACTTTGTTCGACTCCGGTGTCAACGTGGCGGTAACCGGTGTTGCCGCCATCAATTCCGGCATCATTAATGCGATGATGACCAGCCTGGCCATCGGTTATAGCACGGGATTCCTGCTGATTACGGCATTAATGATCCTGGCCGTTGGAGATGTGCGCCTGGGACTATTAGCCATGATTCCCAATCTGTTTCCGATTATCATTGCTCTGGGCGTTATGGGATATCTGGGCATCCCGCTTAATACTTACAACCTGATTGGCGGCAGTATCGCCATTGGATTGGCTGTGGACGACACCATCCATTTTTTCCATAACTTCCGTAAGT
>CAMYLH010000597.1 GCA_947259065.1 uncultured Desulfobacterales bacterium | reverse complement strand
GACCATGTAGATATCGTTGTCGATGGTTTTGGGAACGCCGACAACTCCGATTTTCAACCCTCTGTCGGCAATTTTATCGGTTATCCGGCTTGCAGCCGTTAGAGTTCCGTCACCTCCGATCATAAAGAGCAGGCCGATATTCATCCTTTCCAGGCTGTCGACAATATCATCGATATCCTGGGGACCTCTGCTGGAACCGAGCACTGTTCCACCTCGATCATGAATGTTAACGACAAATTCACACGTCAGATCAATTAAATTATGACCGTATCTGGCTATAAATCCCTGCAAACCGTAACGAATCCCGAAAATGTTGCTAACTCCATAGCCGTAGTGCAACTCCAGTACGATTGATCTGATGATGTCATTCAGGCCGGGGCATAATCCACCGCATGTCACCAGGGCACATTTTAATTTACTCGGGTCAAAAAAGATGTGCTGTCTAGGGCCGGCCAGCTCAAAACTCGGCAGCGGTTGCGATTTTTTTAGCATTTGGCTGATCCGGCTGGAATCCACTTCGATGATGACCCGACTTTGGTCTGGTACAAAACTGATGTCTTCAGTTCCATCTAATCTATTCTGAACCGGTGTCGGAATTTTTGCCTCACCTAATGTGGAAATTTCCGTCATAATCGAATCGGTGTTCATGAGATCCTCTTTTGTGACATGTAATAATTAGTTTTGCACATGAGCTTTCAAATGGATAAATATTGAAAAACTTTAACCATCACAAAATAATTGGATATTTAAAGACTTCTTTGCGTTTTAAAAAAGTACCGAGCGACATCCACAAATATTCAATTTGCAATCTTCAGTCTTCAATTCCGGCTCGACTGAATTAAGTTCCATTGAATTTAAACTCACCTTTGCCCAATATATCGTGCAGATGTAAAATTCCTTGAACCTCGCCTGCGGTATTGGTGATGGGGATCACGGTAATTTGGTTTTGTTCCATCATATTCAAGGCTTCGTAGGCGGGAGAATTCGCGTTCAAAGTGCGAGGATTTTTGGTCATGATATCTTCTACAGTTAGTTCGGAAATCCTCCTGCAGGATGCCACCATGCGCCGGATATCTCCGTCGGTAATAATTCCCCTTAGTTTGTTTTTTGGGCTCAGTACGACGGTTGTGCCCAATCCACCGCGCTCAATTTCCGTTACGGCTTCCTTAATAGAGGCCCCTTTGGCAACGCGGGGAAGTGGTTTCCCGCTGGGAATCAGATCCTTTATTTTGCCGGACAGCCGCTGACCAAGATCTCCTCCGGGATGAATCATTTTAAAATCACTTGTCTTAAAGTGCTTCTTTTCCAGCAGTACTACGGCAAGGGCATCTCCCATGGCCAGAAGTGCAGTGGTACTGGCCGTTGGTGCCAGTCCCAGAGGACAGGCTTCGCACTCAACGCCAATGTCGATGACGATGTCACTCTGCTTTGCCAGGGTTGAATTCTTGTTGCCGGTAAAGGCAATAATGTTGCAGCCGATCCGGCGGATGCTCGGCAATAGGATATTCAATTCATCGGTTTCCCCACTTTTGGATAAGGCAATGAAGATATCACCTGCCGATACCTGACCCAGATCACCATGCATTGCCTCAACTGGATGCAGAAATAAGGATCGGGTCCCGGTGCTGTTCAGCGTGGCAACGATCTTCCGGCCTACAATTCCTGATTTTCCAATACCGCCGATGATGAGGCGACCACTGGAACCGCAAATCAGTTCCACCATCTCAGAAAAATTATTATCAATCCGCTGGGCCAGGTTTATGATACCGTCAGCTTCTATTTTCAGAACTTCAACTGCTTTTTGGATGATTTCGGCGGAATTCATAATTATTTCATTTTGGACCTTGTGCTCAACTTCGACAAAGTGCCGTATAGCGAGTCACAGTTTATCGATCTGTGCGGTTGGTTAAGTCAACGCATCCATGATATCAAATTATTTTCACCGCAGAGTTAAGGACGCAAAGGTAGATGGATTTTCCCTTCTGTTGACCCACTTGAAAGCGAAGCCGACATGAAGGGCAGAAAGGAAAAATCTATTCACAAGGCACATCTGATGACGTATCTCAAATTGTCTGGCCTTCATTTAGGATTGGTCCCGAATTTCAATGTACCCATTATGGGTGATGGCATCGTAAAAATTGTGAACGAATTAGATAAACAATCCACTTTTCAAATGACTCTTATCGCTTTCCGTCCTTTCTGTCGGCTGGGTTTTAAACGGATCGACGGAAAGCAATTAAAAATTAACCCTCAGCGTTCTTCGCGTCGGCGGTGAACTATTACCGCGGTTCTATTACCTATGCTTATGAATCTTAATCTATTGTCAATGATTGCAACAAAAAAATCAAGCCCACTTTGAAGACATCAAGATAGGATATTTTTTTGAAAGTTTTTTATTGACAGCAGATATTTTGATCGTTATTATAGTGGTTTAATTCGTATTGGCTGGGTCCAAACGGTTCCCGGCTTTTTTTATATAAATTTAATATTTTAAGGGGAGGTGATTCCAATGCATTGTACAACTATTAAAGAAGGTAAGGAGTGTCCGTTTATGACCGTAAAAGGGTGTTCTTACAACGACGGGATTTGCCATCAGATCGTCGAGCAGTGCCAGGGATGCAATCGCGGTACTGAGTTCTCATCCGGCTGGTTTTGCGCAGCCTGTCCAGAACCAGCAGCGAAATGGAAAAATGGTAATTGCAATTTTGCATCTCATGTCAGCGCAGCGACCACTTCTACAAAGGCTAAAATCAACCCGCTCAAGGCCTCTAAAAGAGGGCGTCGATAAATCTGCTTACGTTCCAACGGTAAACCCCGCTCA
>CAMYLH010000596.1 GCA_947259065.1 uncultured Desulfobacterales bacterium | reverse complement strand
GTCATCAACTTGGGCAAATCCTTGGTGCCGGCCATAATAAAAATCTGGTCCTGCGGTAAAATCGTGTCATTGCCACCCGGAATGACGGTGGTAATCCCGCGGGCAAGGGCAATCACCCGAAACCGAAACTCATGATAAATCTGGGAAATCTCTTTTAGCTTTTTGTCTGCAAGCGGTGAGGATTCCCGTATGCGCGTTGCCATTACCTGGATTTGTCCATCCGCAATATCGATAATATCATTGCCTGCTCTGAGTTTGATGATTCTCACAATTTCCTGGGCAGCCAATTCTTCCGGGTGAATGATCAAGTCGATTTTAAGGTCTTCAACCGTGAGCAACGAATCTTTGTTGCCGAATTCCAGAGACCGGACCCTGGCAATTTTACGCCGGATCCCAAAGCGATGGGCAATGATTGAAGCCATCATGTTCACGGCGTCGTTGTCGGTGACAGCGATGAGGTAATCCATTTTATCCGCATTGGCCTCTCGCCAGCATTCAATGCTCATGGCATTGCCTTGAATCAGCCGGACATCCAGATTGCCGTCTGCTTCACGAACCAATTTGCCTTCCGACTCGATAACGGTAATGGCATATCCTTCATGAGCCAGTCGTTTTGCCAGGTAATATCCGACCCCGCCGAGGCCGAGGATCATAATGTTTTCAGATGGGGTATTTTTTTTCCCAAACATGGATAATGTAAAATATTTTGAGGTTATTGCGTATGGGTATGATGATTCATTGAGGGTTATATTTTATTTTTATTGCTCCAAATTTGTCAACTGAATATTATTTTGATCGTGGTCTTCTTGGGTTGTTAAACCTTTCTTTAAAGCGCTATTTAACTCAGATAGCTTCTTTTCGCTAGCCTCTTCAGCATTGATTTTGGGTTGTATTTCCATATTAGAATCAACAAGGCCATTTAATAGATCGATTAGATCGGATTCATAATCTGCTAACAAGTCCTCTGTCGTTCCGCCAGCCAGTCTCATGTGGCCGGATGTATTTGATAAATAATAGCTAAGCCATACAATTTTTGAATTGCCCAAATCCTCGATCCATTTAATGTACAGAATATCACGGCCGTTGACCCCTCTGATGTCCTCACTAACGATGCGGCCCCTTCCCATTGACAATGATTCCGAGAGGGTTTCATGCAGAATTTCAAAGTCAGCCGGCGTAGGGATTTGTTGAATTATAGCCATCGATTCACCAGAATTATGCCTTAGTACATGGCTCAATCCTGTACCTTGGTGACCTAGCATATTCTTGAAATCTTTAAACACCGTATCTTCAGAATCGTAAATCTCCCATTTGTGTTTATCAACCCACAATTCAAAGTTGACCTTTTCACCTTTTATCAATTTGGTTGAAGCCTGGGGCTTGAAATATTGAATGCTGGACTTATTTAATTCATCCTTGGTATTCACACCGCTACAACTAATGATAAATGCGATACAGATCGCCATGATAAAAAATATAATCCTAAGCTTCATATATTACCTCTATTTGATTGAAATTTACCGTTTAAAACGAGAAGCTATGCTTGCCGCAATCATACTTGTTTATGAGAATGAAAAGAAAAAAATGAACTCAGTGCTGTTTAATTATCGGCAATTATAGGGGTAACTTGAGTGGTGGGATATTTAAATAATTGTGTACTCATGTTAGGCATTAATTCAAGGATAAAGCCATCCTCTCATGGGGTTTTCGGATGGAAACAGGGTAAGGCCAAATTATGTAATTCATGCCACATTGTGATAAAAAGTACATGATTTTAATTATGTTTTAACCCAATACAGAAGTACTCATACCGGTCATATCTAAGATAAATCTTTGTAATAAAAAATAATCTTTACAGGCACGCAATTATTATAAATTTTGCATAACTCTTGCATTAATCATTGACAGATCATTTGATCCTATATAAATGCGCTAGGTGTTCTGCCATCAGAGATATTTTGGATATGTCCCCGGAAAGGATATTCTAAGAGTTCTTGGAGTCGCTCCCGGAAAGAGCAGCCTGCGAGAGTTTCTGAAGTGAGGCCTTGAATTTTTACACCGAAGATTCATGGACCGATGATAGGGGGTGGTGGCCCCGTTGCGGTAAACGCTTAGGTAGTTTTGAAAGGTCAGCCTAATAACGGCTGGCTTTTCTATGTTATATATGCAACATTGGGGTTTACAGATAGTGCGATCTCCATCCTCTAACCCTCACCCGTATCAAACCCGTACTTGCTATCCCTGCATGTATTGCAATAGGATGGTGCTCGTACTTTTCGTCCATCGACCGGGCTGTTATCACTCCCTACATAAGCCGCCGGCTCTGCCGGTGAGAATTGAAAAGGTTCCACCGCTACCGGGTGATCACGGCTTATTGATCGAAAGCTGAACAATGCCGGTGACTTATGAATGGAGTTAATTGAGTCGGATGCATAATTATTACCGATGGATATTTCTTCTCCTCACCCTGCCCGGCCGCATTCCTGATGCCTCCGGAAAAATTGAAATCAGATTCTAATGATTAAAAAATTTCTCATCTTCAGCACGATGATTCTAATAATAGCGCTCATAGGCGTCAGTATATATGGCTGGCACCTCTCGAGAAAAGTGGAGGAACGATTTTCATCCCGCAGATGGAGCATACCGTCGAAGGTGTTTTCGGATACAATGCTGCTTTACCCCGGCCAGCACATTAACCGGGGACTTTTTCAAGAAAAACTTACGCGGTTGGGATACCGGAAAGTCGTCGGGCTTCCGAAGAAAAAGGGCGATATACAAATAAAGCCAGAAGGCATGCGCGTTTTTCTAAATGACCTGAAGA
>CAMYLH010000595.1 GCA_947259065.1 uncultured Desulfobacterales bacterium | reverse complement strand
GCCAACCGCAATAGCCCCGACCAGGGGGTTTTATCCGGAACTGCATCTGCCATCATCGGTATCGAAAAAATTTGCAGAAAAAAGAAAATGAATGCCGTTCGATTGCCGGTTTCGACGGCTTTCCATAGTGAATGGGTTAAAGATGCCGCACGGCCCTTTTTAGATACATTAAAAAAAGTGTCCATAAATCCAACTGCCGTTAAGGTATTTTCCAATACAAGTGGAGAAGCATATCCTACCGACCCCAATGAAGTCCGGATATTACTGAGCAGCCAATTAGCCCGCCCAGTCGACTTCGTAAAGGAGATTGAAAATCTGTTCGATTCCGACGTGCGAACCTTTGTGGAAATCGGACCCAAATCGGTTCTGACCGGTCTGATTTCAGACAATCTGCAGGGTCGTGATTTTGAGGCCATGGCACTGGATGCTTCGATCGGAAAAGAACACGGTATTGCTGATCTTGCCAGATTGCTTTGTCGGCTTGCATCCAGGGGTTATCCGCTGGCCTTAACCGGATGGGAAAATCCCTTGTCATCGGCCCGAAAATCGCGCATGAGTGTACTGTTGAGCGGTGCCAATTACAGAGATCAGACCTCAGAAAACAAAAATCGGAAGTCGCAAGACAGTGTTCAGAGGGCTGAAAACAATGGATTGAAAACAGCAGACAGCGATCAAAATTCGGAAAACATCATGAACGAAAACGACAATAATCAATCAGAGCTTATCCAGGATGCTTTAAAAGTGGTTTCTCAGGGCTTGCAATCGATGCAAAATCTTCAGTCTGAGACGGCCCGAGCGCACCAGAAGTTTTTGGAATCCCAAGCCGAGGCCAATCGCACATTGCAGGAAATGATGAGAAATACCCAACGCCTAGCGGAAAGATCGCTTGGTAGCATCCGTATGGAACCGATCCAGCCGGCGTCCATCCCCCAACATCGGTCCGAGCCAACCCATGACCTGCCGCGACAGGAAAATGATATCACATCCAGGGAAATCGACAATGTTGTGGTCCCTACAAATTCCGGGCCACCGCCGAATACTCGCACCATATTCCCCTCCCCTGTCCAACCCGAATTACATGAAGGGGCGGCCAACGGATATTCGCCGAATACCGCCGATAGTGATTCGCAAATTAAAGAATCGGATCCTTATTTACCGGATCAAAAAATAATTGAAACCGCCATGCTGGAAGTGGTCAGTCGGCTAACCGGATATCCGGTGGAAATGCTCGGCCTGAATATGGATATCGAGGCGGAGCTGGGTATTGATTCCATCAAAAGGGTGGAAATATTATCGGCCCTTGAGGAACAAATGCCTGAGCTGCCCGCAGTTTCCCCCGAAATCATGGGCAGTCTCAAAACGCTTGGGCAAATCGCCGAATTCCTGGTGGAATCCAACGACGGACAAATGATTAAAAACCGGGCTGATGAGATTATTCAAGACCAATACAACCTAGTCGAGGAAAAAATATTCGACCTTTCCGATAATCCTCAAAACAAAATCGCAGCAGCCATGCTGGAAATCGTCGGCCGGTTGACCGGCTATCCGGTGGAAATGCTCGGGCTGGACATGGATATCGAGGCGGAGCTGGGTATTGATTCCAAATATTATCGGCCCTTGAAGAACAAATGCCCGACCTGCCCTCGGTTTCCCCTGAAAACATGGGTGCATTGAAAACCTTGGGACAGATATCCGAATATCTCAGCGGCTCCACCCAACCCGAAGCTCTCCGGGAACAATCCGCTGTGGTGCAGATGACAACCCCGTCCAGCGCTGCTGAGCATGGCCTTCAAGCATCTGCCGCATCCGTCCAGCCGTTGCCGGATCCGGCAGTGTTAGCCGAAGCGAATACATTTAATATTCCCCGAAATGTGGTAAGGGTGGTCCAAGCACCCGAGGCTACTGCCTCCCCCTTAAAAATCGCCGGCGACAAAACGGTGTTTGTGACAGAGGACAACACCAGCGTGTCTGAGAACATCACTGAAGAACTGGCAAAACTCGGTATCAACACCGCGAAAATCGATCTGGATGGATTGAAATATATCGATCAGAAGTCCCAAGCGGCTGGCCTCATAATCGTCCAGGATCCTGAATCTCATCATATGGAACAAGATCTCAAAGATGCCTTCACGCTAACCAAACATCTGGCACCAAATCTGCTGGACACCGCGAATGAAGGCGACGCTTTGTTTGCAACCATCAGTCGTATGGACGGCGCCTTTGGTTTCAAGCAGAAAGAAACCATCCATCCTATACAGGGCGGACTGGCCGGGCTGGCAAAAACAGCCGCCATCGAATGGAAAAATATTTGCTGCCATGCCATCGACATCGCAGACGACTTGGACTATCGCAAAATTGCGTCGGCTGTTGTAAAGGAAATTCTGACTCCGGGACCGGTGGAAATCGGCCTTGGTTCGGATTCCCGCTGCACATTAATTCTGGAGTCCAAACCATATCCCGCAGGTCAGATAAATCTGGATTCCGACGATGTGATCGTCATCAGCGGCGGCGCGAGGGGAATTACTTCCGCCGCAGCACTGGCGCTTGCAAGACAGGCCAGACCGTGCCTGGTTCTGTTGGGCAGATCGCCGCAACCCGTGGCTGAACCATTGTGGCTGTCAAACCTGGCAGATGAAGCCACGATTAAAAAAGGTATCTTAGAAAACGAATTTAAAGGCAGAACGTCGTTGCCGGCTGAAATAGAAAAAGTATATAAAAGCTACATGGCAAATCGCGAAATCAGTCAAAACCTGACGGCATTAAAATCAACCGGAACGAATGTCCATTACTACTCGGTGGACATACGTAATTTTAAAGCCGTCCGCAAAATTGTGGATGCCATCCGCTTGGATCACGGTTCTATCACCGGCATCATCCACGGTGCCGGCGTGCTGGAAGATCGCCTGATTATCGATAAAACGCTTGATCAATTCGAACGGGTTTTTGACACCAAAGTGAGGGGATTAAAGAATCTGGTAAAGACCACAAACGGTGATTCCTTAAAATACATGATACTTTTTTCCTCGGTTGCCGCACGTTTCGGCAACAAGGGTCAGGCGGATTATGCCATGGCCAATGAAGTGATAAACAAGATCGCTCAGTCTGAATCGTCTAAAAGGGATGACTGCCGAGTTATCGCAATCAATTGGGGACCATGGGACGGCGGCATGGTGACATCGGGTTTGAGACGCGAGTTTGAACGCCAGGACATCCAATTAATTCCTCCTGACGACGGGGCTAGGTCCCTGATCGATGAAATGAGAACAGATAAAAATGCTGCGGTGGAAGTTGTCATTGGAGCTGAAATAGAAGACCGCAGAGAATTGAAGAGACCTGCATTGGTGAAAATATCACCGGTCCCTAAAAAACAACAGCTAACACTATGCTTTGAACGTGACATTGATATCATGCAATATCCTGTCTTAAGTTCCCATATCATTGACGACAAACCGGTGGTGCCGCTTGCGTTGATGATGGAATGGTTCGCCCACGGCGCGTTGCATCAAAACCCTGGACTGATCCTGCATGGTCTGGATGATACTCGAGTTCTAAAAGGAGTTCGCCTGGAGCATGAGAAACACAGCATCCGCATGTTTGCCGGTAAACTCAGAAAAAATGGCGAGTTTTATGAAGTGGCAGTTGAATTAAGAGGCAGTAAAGGGAGCGGACAGGATGTGATCCATGCTCGATCAAAGGCTATTTTAAGTGATCACCTGGTTCCGGCTGCTCCCTATCAGTTCCCCAAGGCTATGATTGCCGGGGCTTATACCAAAAACATCCAGGACATTTACGATGAGATTCTTTTTCACGGTCTCCAGCTTCGCGGAATTCGAAAAATTGTCAGCTGTTCATCCCGTGGAATGGTAGCCCAAATTTCAGCAGCGCCCGGGCCCAAGGATTGGATTTCTTCCCCCTTGAGGGACCGATGGATTGCCGATCCCCTGGTGCTGGATTGTGCCTTTCAGATGGCAATTCTATGGTGTTTTGAAGAAAAAAAAATTGTATCACTGCCAAGTTACGCGGCCTCATATCGTCAATTTCGGCATCAATTCCCAGCTGAGGGGGTAACAGCGGTGCTGCAGGCGAGTGAAGTTAACCATCACAAAATGAGGGGGAATTTTACATTTTCTGATTCCAATGGTGAGATTGTGGCCCGCCTGACCGGTTATCAGGCCACAATGGATGCATCCTTGATTAAGACCTTTAAACCTCGATATCGGGCTTTAGCCTGAGCCGCGGACTGCCGCCTTTTTATCTGTGGCTGAAAGGTGGCGATACGAATACACTAAACGGCTTTTTCAATGTTTTTGTGGATGTCTGCCGAAATGCAGCAAAATTCTGTGGATTCAATGGTTGAAACAAAGCTTTTGCAGGACTGGCAGTATTTCTTTGGCTTCCCTCGTCCGCTCCAAAGCAGTTTCATTCTATGG
>CAMYLH010000594.1 GCA_947259065.1 uncultured Desulfobacterales bacterium | reverse complement strand
CCGTCCCCATGGGTATATTCAGATCCTTGACCTTTGAAGTGGATTCATTCCCTTCAACCTCCTTGCCGACCAGTATTCCATTTTTATCGTCGTAAAGAAAAAAAAGAATATGGCGTATATCAAAGAGAAAATGAAAACCCTCTTGTAAGACTTTAAAAATATCCTTTTCATCATGGGCTGCAACCAGATTCCGTGTCGTTCCCAAGAGCATGGATATATCCCGTATCTCTCGAACCAGATCTTCCTGCGCCTCGCGATCTCTAACAGACAAATCCTCACCGGTTTCCTGTGGCGCTTCAATTTCTATGCCGAATGATCGGGCCACTTCCCCAAGCTCTTCATCACTGCGGGCTAAAAACCCTATGACCTGTTCTTGGGAAAATCCGTAAAGCTTCTCCGCAACCTTTATGCCATTTCCCCGGACATCCGCACTCTCGGCCGATAGCTTATTGGTTGTGTAAACAATCTGTACCAGCGGAAGGGCGTGTTCGATCCTCTCCAAGGGTTCATGGTGGTAGAGCGCTGAATCCGCGACAAACGATTGAAATTTCCATCGATCCAGCAACCAGGCACCGATTTGGCTGTGAGTCGCGCCCAATTGGCCTTCGCCCGCCGCTAACATTTCAGGGCGATTTTCATATTTTTTAATCAGTTCAGTATATTTATTAGAAAAATTCACCCAGAGAACCAGCTTTCCAATGTCATGCAGCAACCCGGCAATAAAGGCTTCCTCCGGACTGCCGTAGTCGATCTCCTTGGCAAAAATTCTCGACAACAACCCACATTTCAGAGAGTGCCACCAGAATATTTTGAGGTTGAAGGCGTTATTTCCTTTGCGTGAATTGTAAACCTGATACACCCCCGAGCAGATCGCAATGTTTTTGACTGCGCTGGTGCCAAGATATGCAACGGCCTGATCAATACTTTCTACTCTGCTGCCAAATCCATAGTAGGCTGAATTTACCAATCTCAGCACCTTGCTGCACAGCGACGGGTCATTCGTTAGAATCTCGGCAATGTCTGCCAGACTGCCGCTTTCGTCATGACAAGCCTCCATCAGCTTAACTAGAATGTGAGGGAGACTGGGCAACTCCTTGAGGGTGCTGATACGATCAATGACGGATTTCTCTATTTCCATTTCGACTGCCTTGGCCCATGGTTCCATCGTGGGTTGCGGTCAACATTCGCCTGATGGTTGAGTCGGGAGATAACGCACCGAAGTATATGCGAATAATGTGATATGTCAAGTTTAATGCCTGAATCTTAGCTTGCTTCACTCGTAACAAGACTAAGCATCAGGCAATATATCTTTTGGCAACCCCAGACCATCCACGAGAATGGATTTGTAGATTTCAAATACTTCGGTTTTAAAAGTATCTTCAAGCTGGGGGGGAGTCTGAGCAATCATGATGCCGCTTTTGAGAATGCAGGCAGTGATCTTATCCAATTTTTCAAACGTGATTCCCAATTGCCCCGATGTTTTTAGCCCCATGCCCTTCTGTTCGATGATTGTCGCGAGTCGATTCATGTCGATATCCAGTCTCTTTTTGGGCGAGATTACAAAATTGCGGCGACCGTCCCGGGCACAGGTCTCTTCAAAAAACCGGTCTTCGACTTTTTGCGGTGCGCCATCCGGCTTCGTACCGCACACGTTGCACGATTCCAACATCGGGATGTCCAGGATGTTAAACTCAAATTCCCTGAGATCAACATACAGCAGCTTGTTAAAAAGCTTCGGCTCCCGGCCTGTCAGCACCCTGACAGCTTCGGATACCTGTACTGAAGATACAATACCCAAAACGGATGGGTGGACGCCGACCACGCCGCAGGCCGGAAGATCTTCATCCTGAAGACCGGGCATAAAGCATTCCAGACAAAAGGTCCGGCCGGGTATTATGGTCGATACATTGCCGAAAGCTTCGATGGCAGCACCGAATACATAGGGGATCTTCAATTTGTTACAGGTTCTATTGACAATGTAGCGCGGCTCCGGCCGGTCCAGACCATCTATGACCACATCCATACCCGTTAGTAATTCTTCTGCATTGATTGAGTTCAGTGATTCAGGCACGGGATCCAGGGTCACATCCGGATTCAGCCGGTTCAATTTTTGAAGGAGTACTTCCACTTTGGGCATCCCGATAGAATCGACATCGTAAAGGTATTGCCGGTGCAAATCCGAACGGGAGACAATATCTCGATCAACGACACGCAGGAATCCAATACCCATGCCAACCAGTTTCAGTGCGACCGGCGAGCCCAGTCCACCCGCTCCCACCAGGCAAACCCTGGCGTTTCTGAGTTTCAGCTGTCCGTCATAACCAATGTCGGCCAGAACGATTTGTCGGGAGTATATTTCTAATTCCGCATCGCTAAGCGCTTGGTGCATGATGTCAGGTACCTCATCAGGGACTTGCTTAAAAATTTTTTCCCGGCCCGAAAACAGGAAGGTTTTGGAAGTTGACCGCAAGACGGTCACGGATCCGGAAACTGTATTGCTGATGCTGGTTGAAACTGCATGAACCGGTCAGGCCCCAGCGATTTCCGATGCGATAACAAGATCAAGTATCAACACGATGCTGCTGCCGGTTCTGCTTTTTTGCTGTATATTATTATACACTTATAACTGGAGGTGTCAAACCCCCAAACTTTGTTATCTGGAAACTGGGGTGATGAAAATCACGTATAGCGTGGCTCATAATTTTCATCCCATTTTCATCCCGTTAAACCATCTCATGATTTTCAACATCTCAGTTCCGGTCCGTCCGGGTCAGTGTTTGACATGAGCTTTTTTCTTAACTTCGAAACAGCCAGGGCATGCGCGTCAAA
>CAMYLH010000593.1 GCA_947259065.1 uncultured Desulfobacterales bacterium | reverse complement strand
CCGGAGGCTTCGCTCTGCTCTTTTAAAAAAATAAAATAGAAAGAATTCCTTAATTCGTCACTCGTCGTTCGTCATTCGATTATTCATAGTTTCTTTTTCAATTTGACCGGCCGTTTTTTTGGCCGGCGGCTGGGCTGAGCCCTGACACCTTGTCCATCGTGCAATATATTGTCAAAAATAACCAATAATATCTAAATACACCGGTCACATTACATTCCGGTCATCACCGCTACCTGTTTGAAATCATCACCGACAACCTGGAAGAAATAGGTGGCACCGCCTTTCAGATCTCCCTTGGCGTCAAAAGTAACCGGAAATCCTAGAATTCCCTGGTAATTTTCTGTTTTTTGTAAATTTTGGACCACTTCCTTGCGAGTAATATCTCCGTCGGCAGCTGCTTTATCGATAGCCGTCAGCAGGATATTCATCGCCTCATAGGCCGGGGGACCGAAGCCACTGAGGACTTCATAGGTGCTCTCGTATTTTTTGACGTAATCGGCGGCCACTGGGATAGAATAGATGTCGGGCGCGAAATGGTAGACATAAGCGCCCTCGGCGGCACCCTCGGCGGCTTTGATGAAATCTTTTTTGTCCCGAGCGCCTTCGGTGCCGAAATATATTCCGCTAATTCCCAATTCCTTGGCTTGACGCACTCCAATGGCACTGTCGGGTGCGGTGGTGGCAACAAAAAAGAGCACATCCGGCTTAAATGCTTTCACTTTGGTCAGAACTGCCGAATAGTCTTTGGCACCACCGACGATAGTTTCTTGCATGATATCATTGATTCCCAATTTTTTCAGACCGGCAATCGTCTCTTTGGCCATATTGACGTTGTAGGCGGTTTTCTCGTTGAGGATTGCTACCCGCTCGGCCTTGAGATTTTTCTTCATGAACAGGGCACAATTCCAGCCGTGGGCATCGTTGCGAGCGTTGACCCGGAAAAAGTGCTTGAATCCCTGTTCCGTGAGATCCGGTTTGGACGCCGCAGTGGTGATAGTGGCCATGTCGGCGGCACCGTAAATTTTAAGTGTGGCCTGGGCGATGTGACTCATGGGTGGACCGACAACGCCGTACATCAACTCGTCGGCCACAAACTTATGGGCAACATTGAGGCCCTGGGCAGGATCCATGGCGTCATCTCCCATGATTTGTTCGATTTTAACACCTTGACACCGCAATCTGGGCAGAGTTGTAGATTTCCATGCAGGGTGCGGCCGCATCCCCGGTAAACGCACCGGCATTGCCGACACGAATACCTTTTTTTACATCCGCACTGTGTCCAAGGCCGTGCATCCCAAAGACCAGCACCAGCGATAAAACCATCATTAAAAACTTTTTCATTTTTTGCCCTCCTTATTTGTGTTGATGGATTAATGAGTAAGCGTTACGCCTTTTTTCTAACCTCCAAAGGTTTGTGAAATGAAGTCCTCCTGCCGCTTACGTTCCAATAAATCCTTTATATCCTTTTTGGCCAACTGCAGATGCGATTGAATCGCTTCATCCACCTGGGAAGGCGCTTTGGAAAGAATGGCCTCATAAATTTTATGGTGCCCATCTCTGGTCTTTTGTGCCATTTCCGGCAGGTGTATCAGCGCGATGCGATATTTAAGCGTGTGGTCACTCAGGGTCTGGCAAATCTGGTACAACGTTTTGCTGCGGGTGGCCTGGTAAATGACGCCGTGAAATGCCATGTCCAGATCCGCCATTTTTTCCGTCAAACCCGACTCGAGCACTTCATCTGTTTTTTTTATATTCAATGCCAGCCGTTTAAGTTCATCTTTTGTTATTTGTTCCATAGCCAATCGTGCCGCAATTTGCTCGATGGTCATGCGGGTCGTGAACAGGTCCTGGATGTCGAAGTCGGACATTTCCTCGACAATGTAGCCGGCGCGGGGAATCGAATACAGCAGACCCTCCAAGGCCAACTTGTGCAGAGCTTCTCGAACCGGAGTCCGGCTGACCTGCATATCCGCCGCCAGAGTGGATTCCACCAGCCGGGTTCCTCCCGCAATATTGCCGGTAATAATGGCCGTGCGCAGGTCTTTATATACCCGCTGTGTCAGAGAATCCGAATCTTGTTTGGTGGTTTTAAGTACTTGCATGGATGTTTGAGGGTTCAGAGGTTCAGGGTTCAGAGGTTCAGGGTTCGGGGTTTTGTACCCTGACCGGCGACCTCAAGAAAGGGATGAGTGCTTATAGTAAAACGAATGACATTTAGTTAGTATATAGATGTTTAATTGTCAAGCTGAACTTTAATACGGCTGAATCATACAAATTACTGAAAATAATGATGATTAAAAAAAATGTACGGTTGACATGCAGAAAAAATACACTTGACATACAAGACTGCATCCCTTAGACTGCCGCATATTAGATTCTACCTAAGCTGATCGGTTCCAGGTCCAGCGTTCAATGTTCAAAGTCTACAGCCATCTGAAAGTGTTCACATTATTAATCCAAATCCGGCAAGTCTGCTATAACCAATCGTGCATAACGTATTCCTGCCCACTATTGAGACAGGCTCCCGCTGATATGAACGGTGTACGCTTTTTCAACCCGGAACGCTGAACTCGATTCACGACCGAAGGGCTCGTCGCAGGCTGAATCGCCCAACCGAGTTCTTATTTAAGGATGCCAATGACCATGTACAAACTGAAAGTGACCGCAGAAAAAATCGACGGGTACTGCAACCAGCCCATACTGGTGGGGGACAGTTTTCTTGTGGACGGCGGCAAGATTATGATTCCGCAGGGCAAACACATCTGCATGTGGGCCTTGCAGAGCATGATGCCGATTTTCCCCTTGCTGCAGCGAGTCCAACCTGAAAAAGGAGATTGGACCGCGAAAGGCGGCCAGGTGTTTGTCTGTCCGGACCCCAGGGGACGTGTCCATTACCGTATCGAAAGGATAACTCAAGCATGATTACCCTCGAACTTGCCCGGTGTTCCGGCTGCAGCCGCTGTGAGGTGAATTGTTCGTTTTTTCATTCCGGCAAAATCGGACGCAGCGGGGCGCGAATAAAAGTCGTCAAAATTGAAGATATCGGTATAGACTATCCCCTGGTTTGCCAGCAGTGTTCTGAACGATACTGCACCAAGTGTCCCGAGAAGGCTATCGAGATCGGCGCTCTGGGGCAGATCATCGTCTCGCCGACATTGTGCACCGCTTGCGGCACCTGTGAGACCCTGTGTCCCATCGGCGCCATTGAACTGTATGAAGAAATTCCACTGGTCTGTGATCTTTGCGGCGGTGACCCGCGTTGCGTCAAGGCCTGTACCCTGGACGCCATTCACTACGAACCCGATGTTAGCGCTGCGGTCAGTTTAAAGGCATTCAAAAAAGCAAGCCGCGGACTTAGCCCGGAGGGAAAGCGGTTAAGCCATGCCTTGACGCTGTCACGGGAACTCAGAGACAGTTGGGTAGCAGGAAGGAGGGCATAAATGCTGTACGCCTATGGTGGGCATATCCTGCGGGTGGACCTGACATCCGGATTGATCCATCGTGAAAAAACAGATCCCGCATACATGCTGAATGTTATCGGTGGCCGCGGACTCAATTCCACCCGCCTTTACGAAGAGCTGCAACGGGATTGCGATCCGCTTGCTGCGGAGAATATGCTGCTCATCGGTGTCGGCCCGCTCACCGGAACGCTTTTATCGGCTTCAGCCTTTATGACTATTTCCGGAAAATCACCGCTGACAGGCATCCTTGGAGATTCGGCGGCCGGCGGGTTTTTCGGAGCCGAACTCAAACAGGCCGGTTACGACCAAATCGTAATGACCGGACGCTGCAAAAAGCCCTGCTATCTTTACATGGCCGATGATCACGTTGAAATCAGGGATGCCTCCCATTATGACAATGCCGTTCAGGTGGCCGCCATCGGCCCTGCCGGGGAAAACCTGGTAAAATATGCGACCGTGGCCTGCAACAATTCCCGTATGTGCGGCCGTACCGGTATGGGGTGCTTATTTGGTTCCAAACATCTCAAGGCCGTGGCCGTTCGAGGCAGGGGACGTTTAGCAGTGGCGGATCCGCTGGGTTATCTGGATCTATGCCGGGAATTGGATCAGAAAATAATGACCCATCCGGAATATGAAAAGCGCAATGCCCTGGGATCCACCTTGCTGATGAAGGCTTTAAACGGCATCGGAATTTTGCCGACCAATCATTTTCAGCAGGGCTTGTGCGACTATGTGGATCGTGTCAGCGGTGAAACTCTGGCCGAAAAATTCAAAGTCAAAAATAAATCCTGCTTTAATTGCAACCTCCATTGTTCCCGCTATTATCTTAGCGGCGACGTGGAGGCCGAAGGCCCTGAGTTTGAAACACTCTGCAGTTACACCTCCCGGATCGGCAATAAGGATCTTAAATTTGGACTTAAAATGAATGCATTCCTCAATCGCATGGGGATGGATTCGCTCAGCTCGGGTGAAACCATTGGATGGGCGATGGAATGCGTTCAAAGAGGGTTGCTTACCAAAGACGATTTTGATGGACTCGATTTTAGCTGGGGCAATTGCCAAGCCGTTGAAAAGCTGTTGGGTATGATCATCCGCCGGGAAGGAATCGGAGACCTTTTTGCTGAAGGAACCCGCAGCCTGGCCCGACATTTCGCCAAAGGTACCGGCGAATATGCCTTTCATGTTAAGGGACTGGATATGATTTGTGGCGATCCCCGCGGAATCAAAGCGTTTGGCCTGACCTATGCCATCGCTTCCAGAGGCGGCGACCATCTGAGAGCGGAACCGTTTTTTGAATTGACCGAACGCTATGATGAAGCCGAAAAACGCTGGGGGGTGCGGGATATTGCCGATCGGTTGTCCGACAACGGCAAGGCCATTCTGGTGGAACATACCGAACGTCAGGCCTTGCTCACGGATTGTTTGACCCTGTGCAAGAATATCGGTTTGAGTATGGACGTTCTCGATTTCGATTTTGCGTCGCGTTTGCTGACCGCCGGTACGGGCCTAAAATTTACCCCCGAAAAAGTCGATGACGCTTTGAGAGGCATCATTGATAGAGATCGCAAAATGAATATCGATTTCGGCGTAACTGCCCCACAGGATACGCTTCCAAGACGATTTATCCACGAACCTCTGAAAGAAGGCGCTTCCAAGGGACAGGTCGTACCGATTGCCCGTATGGTCCGGGAGTACTATCAGGCCAAGGGATGGGATGCGCAAGGGGTTCCGCGAGATTGAGCGAAAGGGACAGTGCCTCTTAAGCGCTAAGTTGTTTTTAAATAGAGGGACTGTGGAAGTTTGCTGAAAAATATGAACATCGAACATCGAACGTCCAACATCGAATGTTGAATGGGAAAGGATGAAGAGACAGAAATAGCCCTTCTAGTTTTGAGGTCGGATTTTTAAAAACAAATGAAAT
>CAMYLH010000592.1 GCA_947259065.1 uncultured Desulfobacterales bacterium | reverse complement strand
TTGAGCGGTCGAACCGGCTTCATTTTTACCGTCGTAGCCGTCAAAAAGGCCCATCACCCCTTCGACCACGGCAATATCCGCGTCTTTGGACCATTTTGCAAACGTGTCCAGATTGAATTTTTGGGGCAGCATCCACCCGTCTAAATTCCTGCAGTCAACACCGGTGATCCTGCTGTGGTGACCGGAATCAATGAAGTCCGGGCCCACTTTAAACGGTGCCACCTTCAGACCAAGTTTGGCCAGAGCTGCCATCAATCCCAGACTTACGGTGGTTTTACCACAACCGCTTTTGGTGCCGGCAATGACGATTCCTTTCATTTAATCTTCAATTCCCCTTTGCCCGTTCTTGTATCAAAAACGTCCGGATACAGGATTTTACCAATTTCATGAATCCCTTCCAGTAATCTTAAGGTGGGTCGTGAGACGATTTCTTCATCAATGATAAATATTTGATTGTTGTAAACGGCCTTGATGGCCTTAAAACCGGGCTCCCTTTTGATATCCGCCACAGTGGGACGATTCATGGCACCGAATTGGGCCAAATAGACGTCAATTTGTGCTGCACGTGACAGAATGCGTTCTTTGCCATATCTGGCAATATTGGTATTTCTGACCGATTTGGCATCGCTGGCGACATTAATTCCTCCGGCAGTTTCCAGGGCAAATATGGTCATGGACTCCGGTGAGAATGTTTTCATCTTGTTGTGAATGGATTCAAAATACACTCTTTTCCTGACCGCTATTGAGGAAGTAAGCGCTTTTAAGTACGAGGAAGTGTTTCGAAACAGCTGTATCATCTTAGAAGCCTGCGCTTGGCGGCCGGTTAAAACGCCGAGGATTTTCCAGTACTCATACATTTCACCGATAGTCGCCGGTTGCAAGGACACGACTGCAATACCGCTTTTTTCAAGTCGTGTCACAAATTGTGGATACCCCCGATCGATCATAGGGCGGACGAAAACCAGATCCGGACGGGCGGCCAAAAACTTTTCAGGGTCATCGTGATACGAAAAGACGGGTTTGGTTGAAGCCTGAGCAGGATACTTATCATGGCGGGATACACCGATTATCTCCTTGTCCAGTCCCAGGCTAAATAAGTTTTCCGTGTGGGCCCCATAAAGTGAAATAATCCGTTCATACGGTTTTTGGACCACAATCCTTCTGCCGGATTGATCTATCACTGCATTCGGGCTTTCGGTGCGGAATTGGCCGGCCGCTCCCGCCGTTAGAGACAGTATACAAAACAGCATAATGCTGATCGTTGCACAGAACCGCTGATTTTTTGAAAAATTAAGGGTTGCCATAGCTATTTTTTGAAAACCACCTGCAACGAGTTCGAGTAGGATTCCGCATAGACTTTGGCATCGATATGGAAAACCTTACGTATCGTATCCGAGTTGAGAACGTCTTGGGTGGCGCCGTGGATGGCAATACGTCCCCTGGACATAAATACCAAATAATCGCAATAGACCGCCGCCAGGTTGATATCCTGCATAACGGAAATTATGGTCATATCCTTTTGCTTCATACGTCCTGCGGAGATATTTAAAAGGCTGATGGAATGGTTGATATCGAGGTTGGAGGTCGCCTCGTCCAGAACCAGCACATGTGTATCCTGAGCCAGAGCCCGGGCGAACACGACGCGTTGTCTCTCGCCCCCGCTGAGTTCGGTGATGAATCGACCGCTAAATTCACTCACCCCGGTTTTTTCCATGATCTCCTGCACCATATTGCCATCTTCAACCGAGGGTGCGGAAAATCTTGGAATATGCGGATAACGTCCCATCATGACCACTTCTTTTACCGTAAAGGGAAAGTTAATATAAAAATTCTGAGGAACCAGGGCAATTTCCCTCGACAGTTCTTTTGATGAATAGGTTCTGAGGTCTCTGCCTCTATAAGCAATCCTTCCGGTTGTGGGCTGGCGATGTTTGGCAAGCAGATCCAACAATGTGGTTTTTCCGCAGCCGTTGGGACCGATAATGCCACAGAACATGCCCGGCATAAAGGAGATGGAGATGTCCTCAATGACATTTTTTTCCGAATAGGAGAAACTCACACCGCTCAGTTCAAAGGACATTGTTCAAAATGAGTCGTTTATCATTAATGTGTTTCGAGGGTTTTTATGCCCCAGTTAAAAACCCGTTAGGAGTTATACGTTATTGGTTAATCGTTTCAGAAAAATAAAATCGATTCTTATACTCCATCTATAATTAAATTATTAAACGAAGAGATTATCATACTCTAATAACGGATAACAATTAACCATTTGCGTCTAATTGTGTTTTTTCACTCATTTAGGGTTATGACAATTTTCGCATACTCTGCTGCTTGCGGAAGATATAGCAGAAAAATGGTCCCCCAATTAAGGCCGTCAGCACACCGATGGGTATTTCAGACGGCAACACGGCCCGTGTAATCGTGTCGGCAATCAGCAATAATATAGCTCCTGCCAAAAGAGACATGGGAAGCAGCCGCCGGTTGTCCGGTCCGGTGAGCAATCTCATCATGTGGGGCACCAAAAGTCCCACAAAACCGATGATCCCCGACACAGACACGCAAATCGCCGCAACCAAGGACGCTGTCACCAGCAGGAAGATGGTTACTTTTCTGGTATCTACGCCTAGTGAAGACGCTGTTCGATTTCCCAATGCCATCAGGTTCAAATCCCGTGCAAAGAACATGAAGGCAAAAAAGCCGAACCATATAAATAGAGAAGTAAGACCGACATCGGTCCAGGTTTTCGAGCCAAAACTGCCCATCAACCAGAAAATGATGACGGCAACCTGTTCGTCGGCGACATACTTTAAGAAACTGATGCCGGCCGATAAAA
>CAMYLH010000591.1 GCA_947259065.1 uncultured Desulfobacterales bacterium | reverse complement strand
TATCAGACTGATATAGCATAATAAACGAATGCCTAAAGTGAGCTAAATTGCCTAAAATGACTAAAATTAAGGAAGCGCTGCGCACTATCTGTTTTTATAAAATTGACAGAATACCACAATTTTAGCTCATTTTAGTTCATTTTAAATTTTAGATCATTTTCTTGATTAAAATTACAATCTTTTAAAATTCGAATAAAATATATTGCTCTGAAAATGTGACTAAGCAGAACTAATGCGCCCCCAGTAAACCCGGCAGCCATAATGCAAGCTGGGGGAAAAGAATCAACAACAATATATTCAGATAAATCGGGATCAGGAAGGGAAACGCACCTCTGGCAATCGTTTCCATCGGGTGCCAGGGAACAACCCCGTGCAACACTGCCAGGCTCAGACCAAACGGGGGTGTCATGGAAGCTTGGCCGCCTGCCATCACATAAACGACGCCCCACCAGATCAGATTGATATCGAGACTGTGGATAATCGGCATGACGAAAGGGAAAGTCAGAAACAGCATGGACCAGGAGTCAAAAAACATTCCCATAAAAAAATACATGATAAAAAACAGTGCCAAAATGCCGTATTTTCCGATCGGCAGACTGATGACATAATCTTTAATCAGCGGGATAATGCCGGCCGAGTTAAAAACATGGGATATTAAGGTGGCCATGGCCATGATAAATAAAGAAAAAGATGTCACCTTTACGGTTTCGAGCAAACTCTTTTTTATGATTTCAAGTGTCAGTCGTCTATACGCCAAAGTCAAAGCCAGGCTGAGAAAGGCACCCAGAGCGGCTGCCTCGGTAGGCGTCATAAAGCCGCCAAAAATGGCACCCAGGACGCCGGCGATGACCGCAGCAAAAGGCAACACTTCTAAAACTGCAACAAATCGTTCTTTCCAACTAAATTTTATCGGGGGCGGAACGAGGCTGGGATTTAGCTTTACTTGAACGATGATCGCCAGCATCAGCAAGGCCATCATGGTCAACCCGGGAAGGAGTCCGGCTGCCAGAAGATCGACAATCGATATGCCCTGCCAGGATCCATAAATAATCAACAATATACTCGGCGGAATCAGCGGCGATAAGATATCTGCGGTGGCTATCGCCCCCAGGCCGAGACGCGGCGAATATCCTTTTTTTTCCATGACGGGAAAAGCAATTTTACCGAAGGTCGCCGTGGCCGCCATTGCAGAACCGCACATGGCTCCGAAAATGGCATTGCCGGCGATCACGGAGATAGCCAGCCCTCCGGGAAAATGGCCGAACCATTTGTCGATGGCGGCAAATAGACGCTCATTGACCCCGGTATTGCCCAGGATTGTGCCCATGAAAATAAATAGCGGCATGGCTGTAAGGGTAAATGAGTTCAAAGAGTTCCATGCGGTTTCGGCCACTTGACTGATGGGTTGATCGATGTACCAGGTCAGCCCGACAACCGCGACAATGCCGATAGCCCAACCGATTTCCAGCCCAAGCAGCAGCAGCATAATGAGACCTGCAACCAGCAGCACGGCAATGGCTATCTCCGAACCCATCAGTTCTTCTCCTCGGGTTTACCCATGGCGATGGTGGCTTTGATAAGTTCGGCAATCAGCTGCAAAAATAGCAGGATGGCCCCAATTAGCAGGATGGTTTGAGGATACGCCAGTGGTGTTCTCAACCAGCTGCCGCTCCTCGACTCAAAAAGCAGGGAATCCGATATCAAGTCATAGCAAGCTTTTATAAGAGGTAAGGTAAAAACCGTTGCCAGAATAAGCATGATAAATCGAAGTAGAGTTGCGAATTTATCCGGCAGTCGACTGATCAAAAGACTGACGCGTACATGCCCCTTCTCCTTCCAAGTATAGGCCAGCCCCATAAACGTGATGGAAACCAGCAGATAACCGCCCATTTCATCGGCAATGGAAAGTGGTGAGCGCAGAACATAGCGGGTCAACACTTCGACCAAAAGCATAATCATCAGGAAAAAAATTATCCCCGCCTGGAGGTACCCGCTGAGAACATCGGTCATTTTTTCAATGATTTTTATGATGCCGTGCAATACTTTCATTTGAAGCGGGTTCCCCGGTCAAACCGCATGAGCGCTAAGTTAATTTATAAACATTTACGATTTAGATCGGATTTACAACCAAAAAAAGGTTAATCCGAAACTTCCGGCAATATTTCATTTTTGTAGGTTGGGTTGAGACCAGGCGCCGATATGTTGGGTTTCGTCCCTCAACCCTGAACCTCGAACCCAGAACGCTGAACCTATAATACTTACTTCCCCGTAAACGCCCTGTATTTAGCCACGGCAGCCTTAGCGGCCGAAAGGAGTTCCGGGCGTTTTGCCTTCCAGGGACCATCCATGTTCAGCCAGGCTTCCTCAACCACATTACATTCTTTTACGGCCAGATCCATTTCTTCTTTCGAAAACCGGGTTCGTTTGACGCCGGAAAGATCAACCGTATCCAGGCTCATCATATACTCGGCCGTGGTTGAAAGACTCACCATTTGTTGAAGTTCACGTCCGACGTCCAAAACCACTTTTTGAAGATCGGGCGGTAGAGCGTTAAATGTCTTCAAGTTCATGACGGTAACGGCTGACCAGGTGGGTGAAAGCGGCGTCAATGTGAAGGTTTTGGAAACTTTTGCCAGACCTGGTACCGGCCATCATGGCCGGCGCCAGTTCGGAACCTGCGATAGTGACCGGACTGGCGCCAAGGGCTTTGATCCCCTGGGTCGGTAGATATCCCCCGACTCGAATTTTCATCCCGTTCAAATCATCCAGCTTGGCAACATCCTTTTTGCTCCAGATACCATTGGCGGCGTCCCATTGGGTGACAAACCAGAATTTTAAATTGTATTTTTTCATGGTTTCGTCATAAATCTTCATCACCTCGCTGTCCTGATAGATCGCCAATTCTTCAGCCAAACCCTGCACCGGATCCTCGCTGACGATGCCGGGAATTTCACCCCAGCTCCAAATGGGATAAGTTCCGGACAACCAGGGCATGGCAACATCCGCCATGTCGGCCTTGCCCTTTGCCACAGCCACGAAGAGATCGCCGGTCGGAAACATACGTGAAATAATTTCCAGTTGAATTCTCCCGTTGCTGCGTTCGTAAAGCATCCGTTGCATTTCTCCGCCCGGCCGATAAACCTGTGAAGCCCTGAATTTTGGGCCCCAGATGTCATTCCAGGCAAATTTAAGTTTATAGACCTTTTTATCCTGGCATACACCATCCGCAGGAACGATTAAAACAATCAGAAATGCACACACCAGAACAGCTGAGATACCGAATAAGCCTTTTTTTTTCATGGGAGCCTCCTTTGGGGATTAGTTGGAATGGGTAATTTGTATTTTGTCTACAATAGACATTTATGGCATGTCAAGAGAAAAAGCGAAAGATAAATTGGGTTATCTGGATGGCAAAAAGGCAGGGTGGATCATCGCCCTGCCTTTAACAGTTGCAGCAGGGTATAAATATCTGAGACCGTTCGACTTCAGGGCATTTTGTAGGTTGGATTGAGCCTACTCCGGACTTTGTTGGGTTTCGTTGCACTCAACCCAACCTACATTTTGCCGGTTCGAATGCGCAATGCAAAACCCAACAACGGCAGATTTTGGAACCGAGCTCCAAAAGTT
>CAMYLH010000590.1 GCA_947259065.1 uncultured Desulfobacterales bacterium | reverse complement strand
TGGATATCTTCCGTGCTATGCGTTCGATCCTTTTCGGGTTTTAGGGGGGGATCTTTTTTTAGAGGCTTGCTGACTTTTTTGTCTTGTCTGCTTGTTGTCGTCACTCTTTGCGATATTTTTTGGAGCTATGCCGATACCCTGATCTTTTATGGATAGTCGGACATATTTTCCGATCTTAAGCGGCAGACGGCTTTTTTCGCCGACTGCCGTATTTTCGAAGACGACTTTGATTGTCCCTTTTCCATTCATGGCTTCTGTGGCGTTGATGACAATATTGCGAATGACCTGTTTAATTTGTGATGCATCAATTTCTAGCGGAAAAAGATCATCTGGCATGGCAAATTCGCAATTAATACCTGACGCCCTCAAGGAAGCGCTGACCGTATTGACCACTAACTCCCCGATCGAAGCCACCTTCTTCATCGGCTTGCCACCCTTGGAAAATGTTATCAACCGGGCAGCCAAATCTTTTGCCCGCATGGATGCTTTTTCTACTTCATGTAAATTTTTAAAAATACCCTGATCATATTTGATTTTTTCTTTTGCCAAATCAATATTGCCTACAATTACGGATAACAGATTGTTAAAATCATGAGCAATACCGCCGGCAAGGATGCCAAGGGATGCAAGCTCTTTGGCTTTAAGAACTTCTGCTTGAATTTTTTTGCGTTCACTAATATCCCTTATTATATTTAATGTCGACTGCTCCCCTCCTATACGAACCTGACTTATGTTGTATTCAACATCAATAGATCTCCCATCTTTATGGAGAATTTTGGACTCGTATACTGATGGCAAGTCTTCGCCCGCAATACGCCTTTTATGGATATCCTCGATCTGAGGTAAAATATCTTTGGGTATAAATTTAAAAAAATCTTTCCCTTCTACTTCATCGGTAGTGTACCCAAACATTTCTGCTAAACGAGAATTGACGAACGATAATTTGCCGTCATGCACAACAGCGATACCATCGTTTGCGACGTTAATATAGCTACGGTACCTCTTTTCGCTATCACGCAATGCCTCTTCCGCACGTTCTTCATCCATTTTTATCTTTTTTTGTTTTAGGGCGTTCTTCACTGTGATTAACAGTTTTTCAGGCTCAAAGGGCTTTTTGAGATAGTCGTAGGCTCCCCTTCTCAGGGCTTCAATGGCTGATTCTTCCGAACCGTAGCCGGTTAATATGATGACCAGGGCACCAAGGCTCGGCTGACCGATATGGTCCATGACATGATAGCCGTTCATGTCAGGTAAATATAAATCCAAAAGAATCAGATCAACGCTATTATTGTTCAAAAATTCTATAGCCTCCTTAGCACTATTGGCGGTATACAATTCATAATTTTGGCTGGTTAATAATTCCTTCACACTTTGACACATATGTAGCTCGTCGTCGATGATAAGAATCTTTGGCTTGTCGAACATGATTTTCTCCGCGAAGTTATGGCACGACAATCAAGCAGTATTCAAAATTCAACAGAACAATCGCCGAATTTTATAGCATGCATTGGTACCTTGCCAATCAATAAACTCAAAATAGCTCAGCGAATCTGAAAAAAAAGCAGGACCATTGCTGACCCTGCATTGTTAAAACTTCAATCTATGGTAGCTCGGATATTACTTTCCGATACTCCGCTTCTGTAAAGGCTGGAAGGGTTTCTGAGCTTATCGCTCCCCCAGATGTCGTTGTGAGAAGGATTTTTGCTACAGTTTCAGGGTTTGGTGCATCCACAATCGTGACAATGTCATATTGACCCATAGTTAGATAAAACCCATCTAATGTTGCCCCCATGGACTCACAAAGGCGCTTGAATGCATCAAGACGATTTGGACTTTCCTTTATGTTCTCGGAACCCTTTGCCGTGTATTTTACCAGAGAAATATATTTAGCCATTATGATGTCTCCTTTCATTAATTGATATCGGTGCCCCATGTACTGGTATCAATAATTCACCGTGGTTGAGCAATTCATACGTTATTATGGTTCAGGCGGCTGCCATGAGTATAAAGCCCCTAAAAGAAAAATTAATACTCTCTTAGGAGCAGGTTCGGCACAATTTGAGAGGGTTCTCCATTGAATCTTTGCCTGATTTTTAACCTGATTTGGTTAACGCGCTTTGAATTACAAGGTAGAAATTACTTTTCTTCAGCAACAAGTGTTTTTGTCTTAGGCTTCACTTTGGATAACCCCTTGGTCAGTCCGCTCTTTGAATCGTATGAAAAATTTGGTGCCTTGTGTGTTGTCCAGTTTCACCGTCCCACCAAGCTGATGCTCGGCTATGTCTTTAACAATCTGAACTCCTAATGTGTCACTGTCTTGGAAGTCAAAATTCATCGGCATCCCCACACCGTCGTCACTGACCCGCATCTCCAGCTGCCCATCGTCTAAATGCACAAACTCTAACCGAATTTCACCTTTGCGGTTTTCCGGAAATGCATATTTTAGGGAATTGGTGATCAATTCATTAATAATCAGCCCGCAGCTAATGGCGCTATCTAAACCCAAGGCAATATCGTTTTTACCGATTTTCAATGAAATTCTGGCGGTATCCACCCCGCGGGATACAAACAGATTCTCTGCGATATTGTTTAAGTATTGGTTAATATCAACTTTCAGGAAATCCTTAGATTTATAAAGTTGATTATGAACCAGGGCCATCGAATTGATCCGATCCACCGTTTTATTAAGCTCGTTACAAATTTGATTATCCTGAATCTTTGCACACTGAAGGTTGATCATGCTGATGATAACCTGCATATTATTCTTGACCCGATGGTGGACTTCCTGCAAAAGCACCTCTTTTTCTTTTAGCGATGCCTGCAGCTGGCATAAAACGGTGTCTTATCAAACTTCATCATTTTAATTTCACAGGTGTGATTACCATTTGTTTTCAACATCTGCAGATGGTGCAAATAAAAAGTATCCTGGTCTTCCCTGGCTATGAAATCAGTCAAAGGCTTTCCGATCAAAGATTGCCGATCTAGGCCTAAAAGAGCAGCTCCGGTCAGATTGATTTGCTCTATCATTCCCTTCTTTTTAACTGTAAAATAGCCAACCGGGGCAAAGTCGTATAAATGAGAATACGTATTGCGAGATTCTTCGATCTCATCATGTAACCGGCGCAGCTCGTCATTTTGCATCTCCAATTCTATCTGGTGCACCTGTAACTCATAAATGAGACTGTGCATTTCTTCCTTGGACAGTTCCGTTGACTCAAGATAATCAGATCGTCGCTCTTGCAACGCTCTTTCTGCCCGCTGACGCAGATCGCTAAATTGCTTAGATGCTGGTTTATCATTTGGCATGGTCGTCGCTCTCCTGAAAGAGCACTTTAGCTCCTTTGGGGACGTCTCAGTTTACCCTGCAATCATGGTTTTATCATGACAGAAAACCAAATATCAGTAGGTTGCAGATAATTTGAGCATATCCGGAATTCGTTTAAATTTGTTATCTGCTCTGAAATGAGCTCCAACTATGACAGAGTTGTGGCGACAGATTTCTTGCTAATATCAAAATACGTTATTATTCATATATGTTAAGGGATGAAAATCAGCGGCCACCAGCAGA
>CAMYLH010000589.1 GCA_947259065.1 uncultured Desulfobacterales bacterium | reverse complement strand
TTTTTTGGGATTTGTTATTTGGGAATTACAGTTTTTCAAGGCTCGTTACTCCAATAATCCACAGATTGTATATCCATCCCCAGTGTTCTTCATCTCCTTACCTCTACCTTACCGTCTAAATATTTTTTAACCTCGGCAATGGGAATTTCTTGGCGGTGGAAAATACCGGCGGCCAGAGCCGATTCTGCCTCGGTGGTGGTGAAGACTTCATGGAAATGCTCAACCCGGCCGGCGCCGCTGGAAGCAATCACCGGAATTGAAACAGCCGTTGCCACGGCATTGATGAGTTCAATGTCAAATCCCAGGTGGGTTCCGTCCCGATCGATACAGTTGAGCAGAATTTCTCCGGCACCCAACTTTTCACAAACTCGGGCCAGGGTGACCGCATCCACGTTTCGCCCTTCCCGGCCACCCTTGATGGTACACTGATACCAGCAATATCGTTCACCGCCGGGCCCCGGTACGGCGGTTTCAATGACAGCATGGTTGACCTCAGTTGAAGAGCTTACATAAACCCGACGTGGATCAATAGAGACGACCACCGCCTGGTTGCCGTAAACCTGGGATATCACCTCGATGGAGCTTCGTCCGGTCCGGCGGCCGGTTTGAAGATAAGCTTCAGCAATCAGAACGGCATCACTTCCAATGGAGACCTTGTCCGCTCCGGACCTGAAGTACTCGGCGGCTACTTCCAGGGCCTCGTACCTGTGGCCATTTTTATCTGAATAGTCGCGAATCCCGCCACCGATGGTCAGCGGTACAAATACATTTTTCGAAGTTTGTCTCAATACCTCAAGCATCGGCATGTCTTCCAGGGGAAAATCCCTAAAACCCGTGATGTTGAGAAAAGTGATCTCGTCCGCACCTTCCGCATAGTACTGCTGCGCCATCGCAACCGGCTTGCCGAGATTTCGGACGTCTCCGCCTTCTCTCACATCGTATTGATCACCCTTGGTGACCACCAGGTCACCCTCATCGTTTGAACGCACATCCAGACAGGCAATAATCCGCTTAGCCAGAGTCGTAGTTGCCGCTGATCGTACCGGGTGAGTCGGTTCTGCAGCGGTGTTAAGAAAATTTTGTAATATAATTAGCCCGGCCCGACCGCTTTTCTCCGGGTGAAACTGGGTGGCAATGATATTGCCCTTCTGAATACTGCTGACAAACTCGCTCCCGTAGTCGGTAGTCGTCAGAATAACCGAGACATCATCAGTCACGATATGGTATGAATGAACAAAGTAAAATTTTTCATCACCGCCAAGACCGGAAAAAATCCGAGATGCCTGTTTGAAGTTGAGTCCGTTCCAACCGATGTGCGGAACTGAAAGATCAATGGCAAAACGTTTTACCGACCCGGCGAGAAAACCGAGTCCGTTGATATCCGGGGCCTCCTCGCTGTGCTCAAACAGGGCCTGCAACCCCAGGCATATTCCCAGAAACGGCCGGTTCGAGTGCAGATAGGCTGTTAAGGGCTCGACGTAATTTTTATCCTGCAGAATACGCATCATATTTCCGAAGGCACCCACCCCTGGGAAAACTAGCTTCTCGGCCGCCAGGATGTCCTCGCCGCTGGCAACAATTTTGACCGTCTCCCCCAGGCGTTCGATGCCATTGATGACGCTTCTGACATTACCAGCGCCGTAATCCAGTAAAGTTATCATTATTTATCTGTAAATCCCCTTCCGTGTTGTTATGGCAAAATCGCTTTTTACACTACAAATCGGCATAAAACAAGTACCGGATAATGGTAACCGGACAATGTCAAAGCCAACTTTGAATTTGGAATTTGGGTAATTCGGATTTGTCTGAGCCCGCCCTGGCCTCCGGCTCGCAGATCCTACGCCTCGGAGAGCGCGACTTAATTGCTTTTAATCATTATCCGTGGCGGGATTTCAATTAGATGTAACGAATACGGTCGATGTTTTTCCGGTCTGGGCCAGGGATTTGTATTTGGGTGTTTGGAATTTTGTAATAAAACGTACAATCGGTTGGTTCAATTCGGCGTTACGACCAGGACGTCTTTTAGCAATTGCGTTGATAAGATTCTACCAGTGTATACACTCGTCAAAAAATCGGTACATTCGTCGCAAAAAATCCGCCCCCGGCCGTCAATGATTATTTTCACATAACCGCGATAGCCGAATTTGTTGAATTCGCCTCTGCTCATGGGACACAACAATCCATCACGGGCTAGCTTGTAGGACCCATGATCCATTAAGCCGAAGTTGTGTCCCACCTCATGCAGCGAGACTTTTAAGGTCCTCTCGAGAAACAGGTCATAATCCCTGTCCGAATCCATGTTTAGCGGTGTCAGTTTATGGGTGGATACGACGGCCACATCGTTTTTGGGATTTTTGCCGCCTAATATAGAATTGTAAAACGCATCGTCATCTTCCGTGTGTAAATCCGCGTCGGTTATCCCCAGGGTAGGTCCACTGTATTCTTCGTCAAGGATCATTGTAAGCAATTGCGCATCGATGCTTTCGACAACAGGAGAATCATGATGAGAAAGGTTTGTTTCTTTGATTATTCCACGAAAGGAATCTAAAATCCCGTCAGCAATTTTTTTAAGACTACTGTAGGTAATATAGCTTCCGATGCGCACAATATTTAACTTATTTAAATTATTCAGCATTCTTCCCATCCCAAAATCCCGGCCAGGATATCCGGAGAATTAGTCTCGCTTCAGATTAGTCGTCGCCTCATATCCGTTCTTTACATATTATCAGTATCTCCGATAAAGATCAAATTACCGTCTCATTGTTAATAATTACAAGTCAGGTGCTTCGCTCCAATTGGCCTCCAGTCCGCAGGGCCTGCGTCCCGGCGGGGATGTTGGAAT
>CAMYLH010000588.1 GCA_947259065.1 uncultured Desulfobacterales bacterium | reverse complement strand
TGCGCAGAATCTTTTCCAGATAGAATCTGAATTCATCTAAAGAGGCGTCTTCCATATACTGGTTTATGATCTCATTGGGAATGGACTGTATCTCCGGTGTCATAAAACTAGCCATTTCTGCAGAACGCGTCAACAAATTGAGGGCTCTTTGCTGAAAGCCCAGATAAAGCTGATTGGATTTGTCTTCATCGCTCTTGAGATGTGCATACGTATAAAGCGTATCGATCTTACGGGTAAGTCCCAGGTGAAAATCAATTGCCTCTTTGAAAATCACAACTGAATCGATCAGGTGACCATTGTATTTATGATAAGATGATAACTGCGTTTCAATTTCGACAAACAAAGCTTCCCAGCTTTCATCGGATTCAAACAGCGTTGTCAGATCCCATTGGTGCTCATGGGGCGTTTCGTTACGTGGCGGTATCATTTTGCCGGCCATGTCGGTACTCCTAGTTGTAACCTTCTTCAGATAAATTTTTACCTTTTTGTCTCTCGTCAAGCCGCAACGCGCATGAACTTCTTAAATTTTGGATTTCGGATTTTAGAATTTGGATTTAAGGTCACCGGCCGCAAATACTCCGGTAACATTGGTTTACATCTTTTTGTTCGTCTGAATATACTTCATCTCATCATCCAGCAGAACGCCAAGATGGGTGGCAAGCTCCATGATACCCTTGGCGCCGAGCTCTATAAATACGCCCTTGACCGAAATGGTTGACCCGTCTTTCAGGCCGATTGCCTCGACACTGTCTTGACCGATAATGTCCTTGACCTTAGCGTTTTCGTGAACGATGACATTGCTGTTGCTTAACTGCTCCTCGAGAACTTTGGTGACGTCAGGTCTGCCGCAAATCAGGTGAACGGATTTGGCATAGTCAAGGATGGTCAGTGCACCCGACACCGCCGCACTGGCACTGCAGAATTTAATTTGGCCGACAGTGCTTCCCGGCCTATTTTTATTCGTTCAAAAAAGTAAGCATCGTGATATCAAATACAAGCACTTGATAGCTTTATTTGTGACCGTTCACGGGTTCAGCGTTCAGAGGTTCAGGGTTAAATCAAATCTGACCCCTTGATTCGTGAGCTCTGCAGCCTGTCGGGCCGCTGTCACGTCACGGCGGGAGTCAAACCGCGTGAGTATAACTTGAATAATTAGCCACAGACGCACGCAGACTCACACGGACAATTTGTTTGAGAAAAAAAGACGGGTGTGTATTTCTGTGTGGGTCTGCGACTAAATTGACAAATCTATCTTCTTTCTCTATACTCTCGCAGTCTTAAATTCGAATCCTATATACACGGGGAGATAAATATGCCGGAATTAAATCCTTTAAACTACCGTATCCATCTGGTGCCTGATCTGACCCATTTCAAATTTGACGGCAAATGCGAAATTCTGCTGGACGCGCCGCAGGCCGTTTCCGAAGTGTCCTTGAATATTCTTGAAATCGCCATCTGGAGCTGCCGGCTCCAGCAGGGTGATGAATTCGTGAATTGTCCGTTTACGGTGCATCCTGCCGGAGAAGAAATTCGTGTAATTCTGCCCGAACCCAAATCCGGCAAAATCAGGCTGAAAATCGATTACCAGGGGTCGATCAACGATAAAATGGCCGGCTTTTACCGCAGCAAATATACCTATCAGGGGGAAACCAGATTTATCGCCGTCACCCAGTTTGAAGAAAGTGATGCCCGGCGGGCTTTTCCATGCATGGATCATCCCGCCAAAAAAGCAACCTTTGATATAAAAATCGACGTCGACAATGAATTGGTGGCAATCTCCAACCAGGCTGTAAAAAAGGAAGATCAACTCGAAAATGGAAAAAAGCGGATCACATTCGCGCAAACCCCGAAAATGTCGACCTATCTTGTTTTCTTCGGTGTGGGTGAATTTGAGTTTACCCAGGATGAAAAGGACAGCCGGGTTCGGGTCGTCACCCTGCCAGGCATGCAGGAATATGCACGATTTGGGGCTGAATTCGGCCGTAAGTCCCTTCAATTCAGCGAGACCTATTACAAAATCGACTATCCTCTGCCCAAAATGGACCTGATTGCAATCCCGGATTTTGCCTTTGGTGCCATGGAAAATTGGGGAGCAATCACTTTTCGTGAAAATTTGCTGCTTCATTATCCGGAAATTACCTCTAAATTCGGCCAAGAAAGAATATGCGAGGTCATCGCCCATGAAATTGCCCACCAATGGTTCGGCAACCTGGTGACCCCTTCCGACTGGAGGTACCTCTGGCTCAACGAAAGCTTTGCCACCTATTTCGGATTCGGGGTCGTCGATCATTACTATCCCAAATGGGCGACCTGGCAGCAGTTTCTTAACGGCCAGACCGGCTCGTCCCTGGCGCGGGACGCCTTGCACGAAACATTTGCCATCGAAATCCCGGGCGGCGAACACGTCGTCATCAATGCCAGCACAGCCCCGATTATTTATAGCAAAGGCGGCAGCATATTGAGGCAAATTGAAGGATACATTGGAAAGGATAATTTCCAAAAGGGATTGCAGCACTATCTGAAGACTTATGAGTACGGATGTGCCGCCAGTCACCATCTCTGGCAATCTTTTGAAACCGTGGCGCAGCAGCCCATAAGCGCGATGATGAAAAGCCGCCTGGTAATGACCCAGAAAAAGTTTACGTATCTGCCAAACGTATCCGATCAAAAATGGCAGGTACCGATCACACTCCGCCTTTTTCCCAAAACAGGATCGACGCGACAGGTAACCACCCTGTTAGACGATATCGAACAGGTAATAGAGCTGGATGAAGATATCCTGGCTTACAAAATCAACGATCGGCAAACAGGATTTTACCGCGTCAAGTACGGCGATGTGAAAAATCTTGATGAACTCGGCAAACGGGTGTTGGAAAAATCATTGCCGCCCGAAGATCGTTGGGGACTTGAGAACGATTTTTTTGCCCTGGTTAAAAGCGGGGACGCTTCCTTTGAAGAATATCTGAAATTCATTTCCTGTTATCAAAAAGAAGACGCCTACCTGCCGTTGACCGGCATAGCGAGTCATCTTTACTCGGCCTATCTTGTGCTGGAGGATAGCTGGCGGCGTAGAATTTCATCCCTGGCAAAATCTCGCTTTGAAGATATATTGGAAAGAATCGGATACGACCCGGTATCGGACGAAAATCATACAACATCACTTTTACGGGATCAACTCCTCTGGGATGCAGTGCTGTATGGTTCAAAGCCGGCCCTGGATTTTGCTGGCAACCAATTTGCCGCTTTGATGCGAGGCGATACCGTCCATGCCGACATTATGAAAAGCGTGATGCGGGTGGGCGCACTGTCCGGCGACGATAAGACGTTTGACTGGTTTGTTCGGCAGCTGCAGGAATCTAAAATCGAACATGAACGCCTGAATATGTTATCCGCCCTTGGTTGCTTCAAAGATGAAGCCTTGATAATGAAATCCCAACAATACACTCTGGATACCGTCCCGGCACGTAACAAGTTTATGCCGGTGGTAGCCATGGCTTCAAATCCCTATGCGATCCCATTGCTGTGGGATTGGTATGTATGCAACCTGGAGGAAATTGAACAATTTCACCCCATGCTTTATGAACGGGTCATCGCCGCAATCGTCCCGATTGCCGGAATAAAGAGAGCCGATGAGGTGAAAACGTTTTTTGCCGATTATTTGAAAAAATCCGATAAGGCCAAAGATGTTATCAAATTGTCTCTGGAGCGACTGGAGATCAACCTGAGGATGCGAAATGCGTTGTGAGCTCAACCGGATTACTTGAAATAAAGACCGCTTGTGGAAATCCAAACTGCTGAGCTTAAATACGGAGGGCTTCAGGTGTCAGGTTTCGGGTGTCAGCTAGTTGAGGGGCCGGGGAGTTTTCAGCGTTAGCCTATATATAGCGGAGTGGATGATTCCTTTGGATGGCTACATCTAGTGTATGGTTGAAAACAATTGACAATAGCTAATATATGGCGGTAAACACTCAAAGACGCCTGTCAACCGGACAAGCGGGGTGCCCTGCAAAAATAGGTATAAAAACATCTCGTATTTTTTCAATCATATCGGCTTGACAAGCAACTCACATTTTTTTATAAAAACAAATCTAATAATGATTCCTATCTAATATAGGGGTTCAAATCGTTTGGATCGTTGGTCTAAGGTAACGCTGAGCACCAGCAGCAGGGAATTTTCCAACCTATCCCATCTGTAATATTTCGGGAGATCTTTTTAAATATGAATCGGCGCACCTTCCTTAAAATTGCCGGTATGGGCAGCATCTCTTTTGCATTTGGCTGCAATCCTCCTCAAAAGAACCTTTTTTCTCTGGTGCAAGCACCGGATGACATGGTGGTTGGTGCGGCGACCTGGTATGCCTCCACTTGCCGCGAATGCCCGGCAGGCTGCGGTATCCTGGCAAAAAGCAGGGAAGGTCGTATCGTAAAAATTGAGGGCAATCCGCTGCACCCGATCAATAAAGGCAGGCTCTGCATGCGGGGGCAGGCCGCCCTGCAGGGACTTTACAATCCGGACCGACTTAAAACCGCGATGCTAAAAGAAAATGGCAAATGGCAATCGCTATCTTTTTCGAAAGCTGAATCCATTTTAAAAATCAAGGCCGCTGAGGCAGCCCAAAAAGGGTCCAATCGGGTGCGCATGCTGACAGAGACCGTTGGCGAAAGCCTCATGACGTTGCTCACGGCTGCCTTGACAAACTTAAACTCCCAGCCGCCCTTGGTATTCGAACCATACGCTTATGAATCCTTAAAAACGGCCAATGAGAAGGTGTTCGGTGTTGACGGATTGGTATCCTATCGCATGGACCAGGCCGATATCCTGGTGTCCTTTGGCGCTGACTTTCTTGAAACCTGGCTGTCACCCGTCGAATATGCATGGAAATTTAAAGCCATGCATGCGCTCAAAGACGGAAACAAAAATCTATTTTTCCAGATCAGCCCGTATCAATCTTTGACCGGCGCCAATGCCGATCATTGGCTATCCTGCAAGCCCGGCAGTGAGGCGGTTGTCGCGCTTGGTTTGATCAGACAAGCTCTGGATATCGGCAAAGGCAAAGATCTTCC
>CAMYLH010000587.1 GCA_947259065.1 uncultured Desulfobacterales bacterium | reverse complement strand
CAGGAAATCTTTCGCCGGTATTGCCAGGAAAATGATGAGCAAGGCATGAAAGATCTTTTCCAGGATTGGGACATGGGCCAATCGAACAAGATATGTGCCCGCAACCATCACCAGGGCTAAAAACATAGCCCTGCGAATGAGTTTAAAGATCTGGGCATTGATCTGAATAAATTCATACTTGCTTATTCTTTTCTCCACGAAATGAAGCAGCCATCTCAAAATAATCCAGGCGACAAAAAACCCGGCGACAACCAGGATTATTTGGTAAGCTATGATTAAATAGGGCTGTTCGTCGGGGAATCGTGTTTGGAGTTCGGCAATAAAGGCAGATAATCGATTCATCATTGCTCGGAAGTAAAACTTGCCTTAATAAACTCCCGATTCAGGCGTGCGATGTTGACTATGGAAATGTCTTTGGGACACGTATTTTCGCATTCGCGGTGATTGGAACAATTGCCGAATCCGCAAATATCCATCGCCCTGACCATACCAATAGCACGCTTTGCCGCCTCGGGTTTACCTTGGGGTAACAACGCCAACTGAGAAACCTTGGCACTGACAAATAGCATTGCAGACGCGCTGGGACAGGCTGCGACACATGCCCCGCAACCGATACATGCAGCGGCATCCATTGCTTTATCCGCCATTTTCTGTGCGATCGGCAGGGCGTTGGCGTCCGGCGAGCCGCCGGTATTAACGGATATATATCCCCCGGCCTGGATGATTTTATCCAGCGGACTGCGGTCGACCACCAAATCCTTAACCACTTTAAATGCTCTGGCTCGAAACGGCTCAACGAAAATCGTATCACCATCAGAAAATTTCCTCATATGCAGTTGGCATAGCGTCGTGGCTTTTTCCGGGCCGTGCGCTCGGCCGTCCACCACCGCGCCACAGGCACCGCAGATTCCCTCGCGGCAGTCATTATCAAACGCGATCGGGTCCTTGCCTTCGAGGGTAAGCTGCTCGTTGACGGTATCTAAAAGCTCTATAAAAGACATGTGCACCGATACGTTTTTAACTGGTATCATTTCAAAATGTCCCTTGCTTTTGAGTCCCTGCTGGCGCCAAATCTTCAGTTTGATATTTATCCTTCGGGGTAATTTTTTCACTTATAGCTCCTCTGTGACAGTTCAACGTTTTCGAAGACTAAGGGCTCCTTGTGAAAAGCCGGTCTCTCTTCTTGGCCCTGATATTGCCATACGGATACATGACAGAAGTTCTCATCATCGCGCCTGGCTTCACCATCTTCAGTTTGAAACTCAGTTCGAAAATGGCTGCCGCAGGACTCGCTGCGCGTCAATGCATCAAGGACCATTGTTTCTGCAAATTCCAGACTGTCGGCTAGGCGTTCGGCTTTCTCAAGACTCTTGTTAAAATCTTTGTCGGTTCCGGGTACTAAGACATTTTCCCAGAACTCGGCCCGTAAGCTCTGTATCAATTGCAAGGCCTTTTCGAGTCCCTCTACATTTCTGGACATACCGCAATATTGCCACATGATTTTCCCCAGTTCCCTGAAGATGTTATCCACCGTCCGCTTGCCCTGAATCGACATCAACCGATTAAGTTTTGCCTGACCTTCTTGGACAGCCTCGTTGAACGCGGCATGGCTTGTTGTCACCGGCTCTAGAGTTGTTCCGGCAAAATATCCGCCGATGGTGTAGGGAATAATGAAGTAACCGTCAGCAAGGCCCTGCATCAATGCGCTGGCGCCCAGCCTGTTGGCGCCATGATCTGAAAAATTGGCTTCTCCCAGAACAAACAAGCCCGGAATGTTGCTCATCAAATTGTAATCCACCCATAAGCCCCCCATCGTGTAGTGTGACGCAGGAAAAATCATCATCGGTTTTTGATAAGGGGTTTCATCGGTAATTCGTTCATACATTTCAAAGAGGTTGCCATATTTTTTGGCGATCACATCTTTGCCGTCTCGCTGGATGGCATCGGAAAAATCAAGGTACACGGCACATCTTGTCAGGCCGACGCCGCGCCCCGCATCACATTGATCCTTGGCGTTTCGAGAAGCCACATCGCGGGGAACCAGATTGCCGAAACTGGGATATTTTTCTTCCAAAAAGTAGAAACGATCCGATTCAGGAATATCCTGAGGCTCGCGGATGTCACCCCCATTGCGAGGCACCCACACCCGACCGTCATTTCTCAGACTCTCACTCATCAGAGTTAGTTTGGACTGGTGGTCTCCGGTGTGAGGGATACAGGTCGGATGGATTTGAGTAAAGCACGGGTTGGCGAATACGGCTCCTCTCTTGTAAGCGCGATAACAGGCCCCCACGTTTGAAGATTCGGCGTTGGTTGAAAGGTAAAATATGTTTCCATAACCGCCTGAGGTTAAAAGCACGGCATCGGCAGTGTAAGATTCGACCTCACCGGTGATTAGATTGCGGGCCACAATTCCCCGCGCTTGCTCGTTTATGATAACCAGATCAAGCATTTCGCGGCGCGGGAACATCTCCACGTTTCCTGCCGCCACCTGACGCATCAAAGCGCCGTATGCACCGAGCAATAGCTGTTGCCCCGTCTGTCCTCTGGCATAGAATGTGCGGGACACCTGAGCACCGCCAAATGAACGGTTATCGAGCAATCCTCCGTAATCTCTCGCGAAGGGGATACCCTGGGCGACGCAATGATCTATGATATGATTACTAAGCTGAGCCAGGCGGTACACATTGGCTTCTCTGGATCGAAAATCTCCGCCCTTGATGGTGTCATAAAAAAGCCGCCAAATGCTGTCGCCGTCATTCTGGTAATTCTTGGCAGCGTTGATACCCCCCTGAGCGGCGATGCTATGTGCGCGTCGTGGGGAATCTTGAATGCAGAACGTCTTT
>CAMYLH010000586.1 GCA_947259065.1 uncultured Desulfobacterales bacterium | reverse complement strand
GTAATCGTAACAGCAAATAATCGTCCAGAAAATGCCTAATCCTCCAAAGTAACGGCGGACAAGAGTGACCTAAAATGCCTAAAATGTCTAAAATTAAGGAAACGCTACGCTCTATCGGTTTTTATAAAATTGACAGAATACCACAATTTTAGTTCATTTATAGCAGTAAAATAAAACAGCTTAATCAAAATCGAAAAAGAATTGTCGATATGACGCCGTTAAGCGCCTAATACTCTGTCTGTCTCAGGCGCTGAATCAAACGGTCAAGATCGTCAGTGCCGTAAAATTCGATTTCAACTTTGCCTTTTTGCCCGTGTTTTTTAATCACGATCTTGGTACCGAAGTGACGGGAGAGATCTTCGGCAAGGCGCGAAAGATGTATTTGTTCGGAGTGATTCTCGGATACGCGGGGCTTTTTTTTCTCCGCTTTCAGGCGCCTGATGAGGGCTTCAGTTTCTCTGACCGACAACTTTTTGGATACGACCGAGCGCCAGGCCGCAAGCTGTTGGGCGGATGTCTCGGCACCCAGCAACGCTCTGGCATGTCCCATGCTCAGCGTGCCATCTATCATGCCGGCTTTGATTTGATTCGGTAATTGGCGCAGCCTCAAAAAGTTTGCTATCGCCGACCTGCTTTTACCCACCCGGGCGGATGCCTGGTCTTGGGTCAATTTGAGCTGGGTGATAAGACGGTGGTAGGCCTCGGCTTCTTCAATAGGATTTAAATCTTCACGCTGGATATTCTCGACGATAGCCATTTCCAGCAATTTATCATCATTGACCCTTTTTACTAACACCGGCACCTGGGTCAATCCGGCACGTTTTGCGGCCCTCAAACGCCTTTCTCCGGAAATCAGTTCATAACCAGCCTCATCTCGGCGCACCAGCAGCGGTTGGAGAATGCCCTGGGCTTTGATCGATTCGGAAAGCTCTGCCAGATCTTCATCACTAAACCGACGGCGGGGCTGAAAGCGATTGGAGCGAATGAGATGGGCATCGCAATAGAAATAGTCCTTGTTTTTTTCTAGTTCTGTTTCAATATCCGGAATGAGGGCTCCCAGACCCTTTCCCAGGGCTATTTTTTTTCGTTTGACGGAAACGGGGCTTGCAGTTTTTGTCAGCTTATCTTTTTGCATGCGCCTCCCTATCTTTGCATAATCTCACTGGCCAGCTCAATGTAACTGCGGGCACCGGTCGAAGTTGCATCATAGAGCAATATGGGCTTGCCGAAACTCGGTGCTTCACTCAACCGAATGTTTCTCGGTATAATCGTCTTAAACACCAGCTCCTGGAAGTATTTTTCAGCTTCTTCGGCAACCTGGTATGACAAATTGGTGCGCCTGTCGAACATGGTCAACAGAATTCCGGCAATCTTTAACGCCGGATTCAATGTTTGCTTAACGCGTTTGACGGTGCCCAGAAGCTGGCTGAGGCCTTCGAGTGCATAAAACTCGCACTGCAGGGGGATCAGCAACGAATTGGCTGCAGTTAGTGCATTGACCGTCAAAAGACTCAGTGATGGCGGGCAATCCAGGATAATATATTCAAACGTATTGTCGAGATCGGCGATGAGTTCTTTGAGCGTGTTTTGACGGTTGGGATTTGACATCATTTCAACTTCAAAACCGATCAGTTCCAAATTCGAAGGAATCACCTTCAAAGATGTAATTTCGCTGTCAACAATTAGGCTTTTTAATCCGGCTTGACCCAGCATTGCGTGGTACAGGGTTTTGTCGACTGAGGAAGAATCGATTCCTAGCCCCGAGGTGGCATTTGCCTGAGGATCGCAATCCACCAGCAGGGTATGTTTTTCAGACACTGCCAGAGAAGCTGACAGATTGACGGCGGTTGTTGTTTTTCCGACACCGCCCTTTTGATTCGCAATGCAAATAATCCGTGCCATGGCCCCATGATCTATCATAAAATTTGGTATTTGAAAAGAAGATAAAAATATGGCATATATAGATACCTAAATTGAATCGATAAATTTTGAGGAAATCATGAAACCTGTTCAAAAAAGTGTTGCCATCGGCGTGATTCTTATTTTGGCCGTCAGCATTCTTAATCCGGCCGCGGTTTTCAGTATCACCGTCAAAGAGGAAGAAGACATGTCGCACCAGATGATGGCGATGATTTACAAGTATTTCGAAATCGTCGATGATCCTGCTGTCGTCAGCTATGTGAACAAAATCGGAAATCGGATCTTGTCCGTCCTTCCGCAACAGCCATTTAAATACCGTTTTTATGTGATCAAAGACGATGTTTACAACGCCTTTGCAACGCCGGCCGGCCATATTTTTGTGTACACCGGGCTGTTGGATGCCATGGAGGAAGAGGAAGAACTGGCGGGTATTCTGGGCCACGAAATTGCCCACGTCTACTGCCGCCATATTTCCCAAAAGATCGAACGCTCCAAAAAGACCGGGCTTGCCACGCTGGCAGGTATTGCCGCCGGCGTTTTGCTGGGGGTCGGCGGTTCCCCGGAAGCCGGCCAAGCCGTTGCCATGGGATCGATGGCAGCCGGGCAATCCGCCGAGTTGTCTTACAGCCGTGAAAATGAAATGCAGGCCGATGAGCTTGGGCTAAAATTTATTACCGAAGCAGGATACAATGTCAGCGGTTTGTTGAAAATTTTAAAAAAAATTCGCAGTAAAACATGGTTCGGATCGGATCAAATCCCCAAGTATTTAATGACGCACCCGGCTGTTGAGGATCGCATTGCATACATTGCGTCATGGCTCGACACTTACAACCGCACATCGAAACCGATTCCCCTGGTAACAAGATCCATTGGCCCATCACCGTTATGGATTAATTTTAGCCAGGGTCGGGAAACGGCAGGAGGCCATCGAGCAAATCAGGATCGCGTTAACAAAGAGAGCATTTGATCCCTACATATTA
Source organism: uncultured Desulfobacterales bacterium (assembly GCA_947259065.1). GTDB lineage: Bacteria > Desulfobacterota > Desulfobacteria > Desulfobacterales > JAFDCJ01 > JAFDCJ01. The sequence continues at coordinate 2,515 of CAMYLH010000586.1, read as the reverse complement.
AGGGATCTGGGCTGGGTTTATTTCCTCGACGGCCAATTCCCAAAAGCATTAAAAACACTGGAAACTGCCGGCAGCATGATTCCCGATGATCCGGAATGCCTTTTTTATTCAAGCCGCACTCAGATGGAAATGGGAAATCTCGCTGAAGCTTCGGACAATATGCTTAAACTGACCCGGCAGCACCCCGACTTCACCCAGGCGTATTATTTCTTGGGCCAGAGTCTGGGACAGCAGCAAAAGCTGGGCGACGCGCACTTTTATCTCGCTGTTTTTTATCTGAAAAAAAGAGACTTAAAAAATGCCGGCGTTCAGTTGAAACAGGCGCTAAAATACCCCCAGGATGATGAGAGACGGAAGAAAATTGATGAATGGTTGAGTGAAATGAGCAAAAAAGGCAAAGATCAATCGCAATAGTTCAACTGCGATCAAAACGGGCAAACTGCATCGTAAAGGTTCCTCTGCCCTGGGTGGCCGATCGCAATGAAGTCGAATAGCCGAACATGCGCGATAGGGGAACGGTTACCTTGATGACCTGGGAACCGAGTTTGTGGTCTATGGCTCCAATCTTTCCGCCGCGGGCATTTAAGTCGCCGATCACATCTCCGGTGAAGGCTTCGGGTACGAAGATTTCTGCATCCATGATCGGTTCCAGTAGAAATGGTCCTGACTTTGCAATTGCCTCGCGGCACGCCATCGAAGCACTTACGGTATAGGCCAGTTCAGTGCTTAAAGAGTCTTTGTGATTTATAGCGGCAAGCTTGATTTCGACATCAACCACGGGATAACCCATCAATGATCCGCTCTCTAAGGATTCCAGCGCACCTTTTTGGGCAGCTTCGATTAAATTTTGGGGAAGGGCTTCGGTCGAAATTTCAGAAATAAACCGATTGCCGGTTCCTCTGGGTAACGGTGCCACCTTTAAGCTCACTTCTCCATAAAGACGCTGTCCCGCAATTTCTTTATCAAAGACGGCGGAAGCTTTTGAGGGGTCGGCAATCGTTTCTCGATAGACTACCTGGGGCTGACCAACGTTGACATTGGTTTTGAATTCCCGCTGCATGCGGCTGGTAATAATTTCCAGGTGCAGCTCGCCCATGCCCGAAAGAATTGTCTGGCCGGTGTCCTCGTCCTGGCGCACCCTTAAGGTCGGATCTTCCGCCATGAACTTTTGCAAAACAACGTCCATTTTTTCCTGATCAGCATGGGTCCTAGGTTCCACCGCGACCGAAATGACCGGTTCGTAGATTTCAATTTTTTCGAGCAAAACGGGATGATTGGAGCTGCAAAGGGTCTCACCGGTGGAGGAATCCTTCAATCCGACTATTCCTGCGATACTGCCCGCCCCAATGGTGTCGACACGCTCCCGCTTGTTGGCGTGCATCTGTAAGATGCGAGCCAGTTTCTCCTTTTTTTTAAGCGAGGGGTTGTATACATCCTCTCCGGCCTTCATCCGGCCGCTGTAGACCCTGACAAACGATAGTTTGCGACCCTCAATCATGGATACTTTGAATATCAGAGCAGCCAGGGGATCGGACTCCCTGGCTTTGCACTCGATGATATCTCCGGTTTCCGGATGCGTCCCTTTTATGGGGGGAACATCGACCGGGCTCGGAAGAAATTTGGCGATCGCATCTAACAGTGGCTGGATGCCTTTGTTTTTCAAGGCCGAACCGCACAATAGGGGGATCAAATTCAGATTAATGGTGGCCTTTCGAATGGCGTCAAGAATTTTCTGCGGATCAATAGGCATTTCCGACAAATAAGCTTCCATCACCTCGTCGTCGTATTCTGCAGCAATTTCAATGATCTTTTCCCGGTATTCCTCAGCCTGTTTGAGGTATTCGTCGCTGATGTCGCCAATATGATAGTCAACTCCCAGGGTTTCCTCATCCCAGCTGATTTGCTTCATGTCTATCAGATCGATGACATCGGTGAAATTCTCTCCCTGACCGACAGGTAACTGCAGAAGGAGCGGATTGGCGCTGAGTCGCTCTTTCATCATGTCAACGGTTCCAAAAAAATCAGCTCCGATTCTATCCATTTTGTTGATAAATGCCATTTTGGGAACACCGTATTTATCAGCCTGACGCCATACGGTTTCAGACTGTGGTTCGACCCCTTCCACAGCACTGAAAACACCGACAGCCCCGTCAAGCACTCTCAAGGAGCGTTCGACTTCAATGGTAAAATCCACATGCCCGGGAGTATCAATGATATGGATTTCAAGATCTCCCCAGTGACAGGTGGTTACAGCCGAGGTAATTGTTATGCCCCGTTCCTGCTCGTCCACCATCCAGTCCATGACCGCTTCACCGTTATGGACCTCACCGATTTTATGGGATCGGCCCGTGTAGTACAAGATTCGTTCGGTAACAGTTGTCTTGCCTGCATCGATGTGTGCAATGATTCCGATATTTCTGATGTTGTTGATCTTACTTTTTTTCTTCATCGAATTAACAGCATATTTGCTTCAAGTGGAAATTCCAGATCAATATGCCCTGCCAGAGTTTGCACC
>CAMYLH010000585.1 GCA_947259065.1 uncultured Desulfobacterales bacterium | reverse complement strand
TCCCAAACAATTGGCTTTTGATCTTATTTGAGATTTGGATATTGGCTTTAGGAATTTATTTGTAATTAGGTGCTTGTTATTTGTTGTTTCCGGTTTATCCGGGTTAGGGCATTCATTTTAAAATTTAATCCTTGCATAATACGTTTTCTGGGAAGCCGCCAGGGCATCCTTCAATGTGTAAATACCATTTTGAGCTAGCAGCGGCAGCAATTTTAAAAACAGCTCACCGGTGGCCAGTGCATCCCCGACAGCGGTATGACGGCCCAGGATGCGGACTCCCAGGCGTTGTGCGATCGCTTCCAAATCATGGTTCGAGTGCGACGGATGCACCACGGCGGACAGCAGCAGAGTATCCAATACCGGGTTGATAATCTTGACCGCGGTTTGTTCTTCTTTCATCTGCAAAAAACGCATATCAAAGGCTGCATTGTGGGCCACGAGAATGGTATTATCTATAAATTGTTGAAACCTGGGAAGGACTTTGTCGATGGTCGGTTGCCCGATGAGCATTTCCGGATGGATACCATGGATCTGCACCGATTCCCAGGGGACTGTTCGCAGCGGGTCAACCAGCTGTTCAAAACGTTCTTCGCGCAGCAGACGGCAGTTAACCATTCGAATCGCGCCGATGGATAAAATTTCATCTCCTTCGGAAGGATTCAGACCGGTAGTTTCCATGTCAAATACCGTATAGGTCAGTTCCGTCAAAAGCCGATTCTCCAATTCTGCGATTTGTACCGCCCGGTCAAATAAATCAAAATCATAATACTCCGGTCGGCTTTCCGGCAGAATCGCCAGGGGTCTGACCTCTTCCGGTTCAAACGTCTCGGCAACCGGCAAAAAGAGTCGCAAATAGGATGTGCCCTTCAGCCGTTTGGATGCATAGGATCCAATATCGGAACCGAGGTGATCAATTATTTCCCGAAGTGTCAGGGACAATCCTTCCTGCTCGAACACCAACGGCGCTTGTTCCCATTCGCGCAGGGTTTCAATTTTAATCGGTGAACCCGGCCACAGCAAATCAAGTCCGACATACCAATCCAGTTCGGTCAATCTGCAGGTAAGCTCATCGACGCCGATCAAGGTTTTTAATTTGTCGATTAAAAAAAGCAGCGCCAGCAGGAAAGAATAGCTGTCAACCTTTATCCAAAGGGGTTCACTGATTTCTTCCATCCGAATCCGTACCTGAAGTTTTTCGAGGGATCTGGTCGTGAGCAGATCCGTCAGATTTTCGGCGGACATGGTGGTCAGCGGCCACTGGTTGAGTCCTATTTTGGCATCAAAACTCAAGTTGCTCTCCAAAAGCTCACCCATGCGGATTGATTCTCTATGGATAATTTGTCTTAGTTTTTCGAGCTGATCGATATCCATTTTCGGATATTCAATGATGGTTTCAATGGCAGAGCGAATACCGGCCAGCGATGCCCGGAATCCTCTGGCAACCGCCTGCAGAGCCAGATTTAAATCACTATCGGTCGCAAGCTGCCGGGTGATATCATAAAATATCAGGACCAATCCGGAAAGTTGCCCTCCCTGGTCTAAGACCGGGACAGCCTCTACCCGCAGCAGTCGATCATCCATACCGGGCACTACGAAATAAGAGACTGCCTGGGGATCATTTTGCTGCAATTTTCCGATGATTTGATCGATAACATGCGCCAGGAGGTTTTTATCGATGATGCCGAAGATGGAACGTCCCAGGCCGATGTAGCGCTCGGATTCGGGAGAACCTGCGGTGGCAAGATCCCTGTCCGATCCACCGGTCAGTAGTTGTTTAGCGCGGTTGTTATACAGCAGAATCCGGCCGTCGGCGTTGCAAATCAGCACACCTTCAGGCAACTCGGCCACTATAGCTGCCAGCGTATTTTTTTCCTGTTCAAATTCTGATTTGGCCAACTGAACCTTGGCATCCACGTGCTTTGCTAAAGTTTCGTGCCGCTGTGCGGCTTCGTTGATACGATCGCAAAGCCGGCGGATTTCGCCTGCCCCTTCGCCCGGAATCCGGTAGGATGGATTTGTGTTGTAAATCAATGATATTTTTTCCGAGATTTTGTGTATCGGTCTGATATAATTACGGAAGACAGCTACCACGGCCCAGACGCAGATCGCCCCCAGTAGCAAACTAAAGATGACGAACGGGCCAAAAAACCGCTGCAAAAGGTGGGTAATGAAGTTTAGTTCATCGGATGTCAGTTGACGTGTAAACCAGACAGCGAAAATGGTGAGGATGATGATCAGGGACACAAAAGAAAGGCCGACAGCTCCCCAGAATTTACTCCTCGGCAGTTTCATGGGTAATGGCTAAAAGTTCTTTGACTTTGGAGACCAGTTCGGTATTCGAGAAAGGTTTGGTAATATAAGCATCGGCGCCCAGTGCCAGACCTTTGGCGATTTCCACTTCACGTCCTTTGGCCGTTAGGAAAATGATTTTGATATCCCTGTACCTGGGGTCGAGCCGGACGATTTCACAAACCTCATAGCCGTCGATTCTGGGAAGCATAATGTCGAGTAATATGAGGTCCGGCTTATATTTATAAATGATGTCCAGGGCACTTTCGCCATTTTCAGCCACCATGACCGTGTAGCCCTGTTGTTCCATCAGAAACTGGATGGGCACCACAATACTGGGTTCATCATCCACTATCAGGATTTCTTTGGGCATGATAAGTTACCCCCGCTTTATTTGCTTAACCGCCAGAGGCAATTTTTGCAAAGTTTATCCTTCCTAATTTGAGCGGTTCAACCTAGGTTTTCGCCTTTGCATACCCGATACCGGTCAATGGCCTTTGCATACCCGATACCGGTCAATGCCTCCGTCATTTCATCAAGAATGACGGGATCATCGATCGTAGCCGGGGCCTTATAAGGCTTATTGTCGGCTATTTTTTGGATCGTACCCCGCAAAATCTTACCGGAACGGGTTTTCGGCAGGCGTTTGACCACTGTCGCGGTCTTAAAGGAAGCCACCGGACCGATACGGTCTCTGACCATCTGGACCGTTTCTTTGATGATTTCATCCGGGGTGCGGGTGACCCCCGCATTTAAGACCAGAAAACCGATGGGCACCTGGCCTTTGAGTTTATCATCAACTCCCAGCACCGCACATTCAGCCACATCCGGATGATCGGCCAGCACCTCTTCCATGGCCCCGGTGGAAAGACGATGCCCGGCAACGTTGATAATATCATCGGTGCGGCTCATCACGAAAACATAGTTGTCTTCATCGATGAAACCGGCATCGGCCGTCTTGTAATAACCGGGAAATTCCTCCAAATACGCCTTAATAAAACCCTGATCGTTGTTCCACAGCGTCGGCAGACTTCCTGGGGGCAACGGCAGTTTAACTACCAGCGCGCCGATATCACCGGATTTAATCGGATTACAATTTGCATCAACCACCTGCAGATTCCATCCCGGTGCCGGTTTGGTCGGTGAGCCTTCTTTAATCGGGAATTGATGCAGCCCAATACAATTACCGGCAATGGCCCAGCCGGTTTCGGTCTGCCACCAGTGGTCGATCACCGGCACCCCCAGGCTGTTTTCAGCCCATTTCAGGGTGTCCGGATCCAGTCTCTCTCCGGCCAGAAACAGTGCTTTAAAATTCGACAGGTCATAATTTTTCATCAGTTCCGCCTGAGGGTCTTCCCGTTTGATGGCCCTGAAGGCCGTCGGTGCAGTGAACATCACCTTGACCCTGTGCTCCGATATGACCCGCCAGAAAACACCGGCATCCGGCGTTCCCACCGGTTTGCCTTCAAAGATGATGGTCGTACAGCCCTTTAACAGCGGACCGTAGATGATATACGAATGGCCCACCACCCAGCCCACATCGGATGCCGCCCAGTAGACATCGCCGGCTTCAACATTGTACACGGCGCCCATGGTCCATTTTAAGGCAACCAGGTGTCCGCCGTTATCCCGCACAACACCCTTGGGAACACCGGTGGTGCCGGAGGTGTATAAAATATAAAGGGGATCGGTGGCCGCTACCGGCACGCACTCATGGGGTTGGGCATCCTGCATGACATCATCCCAGTCAAGATCACGGCCGTCGATCATGGCGGCGGCTTCCATGGGGCGCTGCTTGACGATGCAGGCGCTCGGCTTGGATTGCGCCATATCTACGGCTTTATCCAGCAAGGGTTTGTAAGCAATCACCCGCGCTACTTCAATACCGCAGGAAGCGGAAATGATGACTTTGGGTTTGGCGTCATCGATGCGCACCGCCAGCTCATTGGCTGCAAATCCGCCAAACACCACGGAATGAACCGCGCCGAGCCGCGCGCTGGCCAGCATGGCAACAAGGGCCTCGGGTATCATGGGCATATAAATCAATACCCGATCTCCTTTGGCAACCCCCTGGGCAGCCAGCGCCCCGGCAAACCGGGCGACTTCGTCCCGCAATTGGTTATACGTGTATTTTTTAATCGTCTGGGTGACCGGACTGTCGTATATCAGTGCATTCTGGTCTCCACGACCGTTTTCAATGTGAAAGTCCAGGGCATTATAGCAGGTATTGACCTCGCCGCCGCTGAACCAGCGATAAAAGGGTTTGTTGCTATCATCGAGCACCCGGTCCCATTTTTTATACCAGTGACAATCCTCCGCGGCTTTGGCCCAGAACGTATTGGGGTCTTCAATGGACTGTTGGTAGGCTATATCATACGGATTGGTCATGTCTATTCTCCTTTTTTTGATTGACGAATGACGAATGACGAATGACTAATTAAGGAATTTTAACGATTTTATAATGGCCAATTGATGCAGCCAGCCGATCCCGCCATAGGAGCCATGGCTATAATGGCCGGAAGCGACCCCAAGAATTGTCAATAATCATTCGTAAATCTTCAATCATAGGTCAGCCGCTTTGCTCTTTCACCTTCTGCTTTAAATACTCCAGGTGCTTGCGGATACCCTTGTCGGTATTCGGCTCATCGCTGAAAAG
>CAMYLH010000584.1 GCA_947259065.1 uncultured Desulfobacterales bacterium | reverse complement strand
CTTTGTTCCAACGGGTGATCAGCAACCCCGGCGCCAATGTTTATGTTTCCGCCCAAAAGACGTCACCTATCGTGCAGGCCAGCGTGAAGCCCTTTACCATTTTTTACGTCTATGAACGTCGCCAAGTCGCAGGTGCCGAGTGGTTGAAAGTGGGGCCGTCCGCCAGCTGCGAAATGAGCGGTTGGGTGGAGGCGAGCCTGGTATCCGAATGGCGCCAATCCTTATCCCTGGTATTCACCGAAAGGGTTGGCCGCCAGCCGGTGTTATTTTTTAAGGATCTCGACTCTCTCGAAAAAGTTGCCGGTTCCCAATCGCCGGCTGACGAAGCCTCCAATTTGGCCGCCCAATTTACGAAAATGACTTCAGGCAGCCTGACCAATTCCAAGGATTTTCAAATCATGGCGATGGAGCCCGGGCAGGAGGCGATTTCGAGACAGCGGTTTTACCTCATGCCGATATTTCAAACCGTAGAACTTTTTGAGGGGGTAAAGTTTCTTGAGGTCGCCTCCATCGATCCGGGATCATGGGAGCTGCCGGGGAATTCGGAATTGCGAACCGGCGTCGTTTTTGTCATCGATACAACGATTTCAATGAGACCATACATTCAACGCACCCGCGAAGCCGTTCGCAGAATTTATGATGCCATTGAGACCTCCGGTCTATCGGACAAGGTCGCGTTTGGTTTGGTCGCTTTCCGCAGCAGCACTGAAAAAACGCCAGGGCTCGAATATGTGAGCAAAGTTGTCTCCGATCTCAAAGATGGACGGCAGCGGGTAGCCTTCGAAGCCGCCCTGGCCGATACCCGGGAAGCCGAAGTGTCGACCCATTCCTTTAACGAAGATGCGTTTGCCGGTCTCAAAACGGCCGTGGAGGAATTGAACTGGAAACCATACCAGTCGCGGCTCATTTTTCTTATTAGCGACGCCGGTGCAATCCGTAATGACGATCCATTTTCCACGACCGGTATGAACGAACCCGAGATAGCCGACATAGCTGCTGCCAAAGGCATTAAAATTTTCGTGCTGCACGTAAAGACGCCTCTAGGAAAAAAACTCAATAATTATCCCTATGCCGAAGCCCAGTACAAGGCCCTGACAGGGCAGTCAGACCCCTCTATCGGTGATTTGTACGTGCCGGTCGATGCGACCAAGATTGCTGAGGGTGTTCGGACCTTCGGGCAGCTGGTGGAAGGCGTTGCCGTACAAATGGTGGAACTTGTTCGGGCGACCAGTGCCGGTCAGCGCCTGCAGCTGCCGGGCCAGTCACTTTCCGGATCCAGCGATGTTGTAACAGAAGCAAAGCGTAAAGCAGCCATTTTGGGATATTCAATGCAGCTTGAGTATTTAGGCCGTCGGGGTAAAGTCCAGGCCCCTCAACTGGTTACCTCCTGGGTTTCCGATATGGACCTGGCGCAGCCGGATATACCCTCCTTTACGGTGACCGTTTTATTGACAAAAAATCAACTCAGCGATTTATACCAGCGTCTGAAAATTATTCTGAACCAAGCCCAGAGAACCAAACGAACGGGAGCCAGAGACTTTTTCCAGGGAATTTTGTCGGCAGCAGCCCAGATATCGCGGGACCCCACGCAATTCAGCAAAAGACCGCAACAGAACCTTGGACAATTGGGTCTTTTAGGTGAATTTCTAGATGACTTGCCCTATCGCAGCAACATCATGAGATTGACGGAAGAAGATTGGTATAGGATGAGTGTCGGGCAGCAACAGGCATTGGTGGATAACCTGAAGTCAAGAATTAAGCGCTATCGACAATATCACGATGATGTAGACAACTGGATCAGTTTCGGCGCGACCGATCCCGGAGACATGATCTATCGCGTGCCGTTAAGTATGATGCCTTAACCGGAGTACAAAGCGACTATGGCCAGGCCCTATCCATTCACGCATCTATTATCCTATCCAGTGATGGCGGCAATTGGAGTGTTTTTGATTCTTGCAAGCGGAACTGCCCCGGCCCAGGATTGTCCTTCTCAAACCTACAAGCGTTCTTCTCAGACCCCCATTGTGAAGGATATGGTAAATCCCCATCCTTCCGAGGAAGACTTTGAATTGCCCTTGCCTTGCGGCGGCAAATTATTTTTGCGCCACGTCTGCATTCCGGCAAGGTCCTTTTTAGACGATTTTCAGTTCAAGATGGGTTGTGAGGAGTGCCGGCGCAAGGATGAGGGTTTTATGGAGGCCAAGCGCGCTGCGGCGATAGCCGGCGCATTCACCCTGGAGGAATTGCCCGAATCCTGGCGTGCCAAACTGATTGAGCTTGCGCGAAGGGGAGATGGCTTATGTCCTTCTCCTGATGATAAAAAAACAAAGGCCTTGTATTACTTTATCGGGAAATATGAGATTTCAAATTGGCAATGGCAAACCGTCATGGCTGACGATTGCCCCGGATGGGACAAGGCTTTTACCACTGAAGATCCGCGGCCCAAGACCAATATATCATGGTTTGAGGCTTTGGAGTTTTCCAGACGGTATACGGAATGGTTGTTGAAAAACAGACGTGATGCACTGCCTTCTTTTCCCGCCGGACGGCATGCTTTCATTCGGTTGCCGACTGAGGTGGAATGGGAATACGCTGCCCGGGGGGGACATATGATAGCCGCCTCTGAAATGAATCGGGAGGAATTTTTCCCCCTGGGTAATCATCATTTTTCCGATTTTGCCGTATATACCCGGGCGGGAGCGGCCAAACCGCCGGAAAAGCTGTCCTGGATTGGTACTAAATGCCCCAATCCCTTGGATCTTTTTGACACCGCTGGAAACGCGGCTGAGATAATGCTGGATCCATTTCAATATTACAAAGGCTCACGGCTGCACGGCGCTACCGGCGGATTTG
>CAMYLH010000583.1 GCA_947259065.1 uncultured Desulfobacterales bacterium | reverse complement strand
TACCCCCAAACGATTTGAGCTGTCTCCAGAGTATGTTTTGAAAGCCAGGCTGGAGGCTCGCAATTTAAACAGTCAACTGGCCCAGGCTAAAATACTCTTGAAAGAAATCGCACAGCGTGTTAACAGCTAGGAGTTTATTAGGTTAAAGTAGGGATTATGCGGCAAAAAAGAGTTATCAGAAATTGGGGCGGGATGATAAAGCCGTTCTTAAAAACGTTATGGCTGATTGGGCCGGTTTCTTTTCTTTTGCTTTTTTTAGGATGTGGCGAAAAAGATACCGGGTTGGGAAACGAGCTGTTAGCACGTGTTGGGGATCGGGTTGTGACCGTCCTCGACTTCAATGAAGCCTTTGAAATTTCTAAAATTGCCTTCGACCAAAGTACCAGCGAGCAGTCCGAGGATTTACGACAGGCGCAAATAAGGCTTTTAAACGAGTTAATCCTCGAGATGGTTTTTCTTGAGAGGGCGAATGAGACTGGAATCAGTGTCACAGATATCGAACTCGAAAAGGCCGTCGCTGCCATAAAAAGTGATTATCCATCCGGAGAATTTGAAGAAACGCTGCTGGAGTTTGCCGTCTCATATGAAACTTGGGAAAACCGCTTAAAGACCCGTTTGATCATGGAGAAGGTCATCGAAAAAGAACTCGAGAATCGGATCACGATTACGCCTGAGGATATTAGCGAGTATTACCAAAAGAATTTGCAGGGCAAAAAAGGTGAATCTGAATCACCCCCGGATTCGGATGATATCAATGAGATAATTGTCAAACAGTTGCGTCGGGAAAAGGCAGAAGCGAGTTATACAGACTGGATTAAGGAGTTGAAAGCAAAATACGACATCGAGATAAACAGCGAGCAATGGAAAAAAATTACAGGTTCCAATAGTTATGATTCAAAAAATAGTTGATTATAAGCAGCATTTTATTGTGGGTCTTTTGTGTGGGTGCATGGTCACCACCTTGATATCGCGTGGCAGCGTTTACGCTCAAGAACCGGAAATGATTGATCGCATTGTGGCGGTTGTCAACAATGATATCATTACCCTTTACGATTTAAATCGGGCTTTCAAACCCTACGAGGAAAACATCAAGGCTCTGCGATATGCGCCGGAGAAGGAACGTCAAACCCTTTATCAGGTTCGCAAAGATCTCCTCGATAAGCTCATTGACAGTAAACTGGCCGACCAGGAAATAGAGCGCGCTCAAATTAGCGTTGACGAAAGGGACATCGATATGACCATCGAGCGCATAAAAGAGGCCCGCTCTATCACCGATGAGCAATTGCGCGAAGGACTTACCCGCCAGGGAATGACCCTGGCGGAATATCGCAAGGAATTAAAAGAACAGATTCTTCGAACCAAACTGGTGAACCGGGAAGTAAAATCAAAAATCGTGATTACCAAGGTAGATATAAAAGCATACTACGACAGTCATCAGGATAAGTATGGCGGAGAGAAGAAATATTACCTTTATAATATATTTGTCAGGCTCTCTCCGGCGGCCGACACATCACAAAGAGAAGACGCCCTGCGACAAATAGAAGATGCTAAGGCAAAACTGGATCAGGGTCTTTCCTTTGAAGCCCTGGTCGATCAACTGAAGGATTCATCCACCCGGGTTGAAGGGACCGAATTGGGATTGTACCGTCTGAAGGAGCTATCCGAACAGCTGCGCAGAGCAGTTGCAAAGCTGAAGGCCGGTGAATTTTCGGAAGTGCTGGATACCGAATTTGGCCCCCAAATTATTTACCTTCAGAAGATCCAGGAAACACATAGTAAATCTCTTGAAGAAATTGAATCCGAGATTGAAGAAATACTTTACACCGAATCGGTGGATAATAGATACCAGACCTGGTTGGATGAACTTCGCAAACGGTCTCTGATAAAAATCATAAGCTAGTCTCCATGGAAACCGACAAAGAACCTCTATCCTTCGGGCGTTACTTACAGGCCGTAAGGCTTGAAAAAAAGATCAGCTTGGAGCATGTCTCACAGCAAACGCGTATCGGCCTGGGGAATCTCCTGCTTATTGAGCAGGAGGATTTCGAGCAGTTGCCGGTCGAAGTTTATGTAAAGGGATTTTTACGGTCCTACGCAAAAGCCGTTGGCGCTGATGGTGATGAGGTGATTCGACGCTATGAATTACGTCTTAATGACGTGCGAAAAATTACTGAATCAGAATCCTCCAGCAAAAAGATGACACGTGGGATATGGCCGAAACTACTAGTTTTGTTGGTTTTGCTTTTTTTTATTATCGGATTGTCCATATTGGCTGTTGTCTTTTATCGACAAACGCCTGACGAAGATAAACCGATCGAGCAAAAAACCGCCGCCGAAAAGGGGCCAGCTGTTGATACACCATCCGAAGAGCAGGGTCATGAAACCGACTCCAAGCCTGTAAAAGCGGTTCCGGAAAAGTTGTTGCTGCAGGTAACCGCTGTGGAAGATACGTGGCTGAAGGTCATTATGGACGAAAAGGGGTCGACGGTATACAATCTGCATCCCGGCGATCAAATTGAACTGGAAGCCGCTGCCGGCTTTAACCTGCTCATCGGTAATGCCGGCGGCCTAAAACTTACACTCAATGACAATACCCGGGAAAAGCGGGGAAGTGGTCACCATTGAACTTCCCTGAAACCCGGATAATCCGGAATTGACTATTGAAGAATGAAGATTTAAGATTTATTGTATCGCCATACTCTGTCTTTATAAAATAGAAACAATTCCTCTCCGAGCCGCAGGATCTGCGAGCTGGAGGCTTTAATAGCCAATATTCAATCATTATAGATTCTGACTAATTAGATATGCCGATAGACAGCAATAAAATACTGGTTGATAGTATCAAAAGGCTTTTGCGACGGGGGGCCACCAGCCACCTTGCCAAGATTGTCAACAAAACCCATGGGGCCGATCTATCCGTATTGTTTCGCTCATTGTCCCTCGCCCAGCAACGCAAGCTGTTTGACATGATTACCGATGTCGAACAAAAAGGGATTCTGTTCAGCGAGCTTGAGGAGGACATCTTCCAGGATCTTATCGAGGATATGCCAATTGAGGGCATTGTCGAGATTCTGGAAAACATGCCTGCCGATGATGTGGCGGACATCATCGGACGACTTCCGGAGGGCAAGTCCCAGGATATCCTGGACAAAATGAAAAAGGCGGAATCCGAAGAAGTCGAAGATCTTCTTCGTTACGATGATGATACCGCCGGCGGGATTATGGTTCCCGATTTCATCTCTCTGAAGGAGGATGTCACTGCCAGAGAAGCCATCGAATCGCTGCAAAAAGAACATTCAGATGTAGAGATGGCATTTTATCTTTACGTGGTTGATGAATACGGCAAACTGGTTGGTGTCAGCTCCCTGCGCCAGCTTGTGGTGGTGCCCCCTGAAACACCACTCAAGGAATTTATGAGCACGGATGTCTTTTCCGTAAAGACCGACATGGACCAGGAAGAAGTTGCTAGAATTGTAGCGCGTTACGACATCCTGGCAGTTCCCGTGGTTGATGACTCAAACCAGCTGGTCGGTGTTGTTACGGTGGATGATGTCATCGATATCCTCAGAAAAGAAGCCACGGAGGATATATTGAAGATGGCCGGTGCGGGTGAAGAATTTGTCGAAACCAAATCTATTTTTAAAAGTACCCGGATTCGCCTGCCGTGGCTGTTTGCAAGCTGTGTCGGCGGCATCTTTGCTTTTTTTATCATCGGTAAATTTGAGAGCAGTATTCTAAAATATGCGTATCTGGCCGCTTTTATACCCGTGATCATGGGTATGGGTGGAAACATCGGCACGCAGTCTTCCACAATTGTGGTCAGGGGACTGGCGACCGGACGTCTCAACGTCAGGGATATCTGGTCCGTGGTTTTAAAGGAGCTTTCCATCGGTGTTATTTTAGGTCTGGTCTATGGAGCCCTTATCGGCAGTGTCGCCCAGTTGCGATACAGCATGGAGGCGCTAGCCATATCGGTTGCCCTGGCCGTTGTTTCTTCCATGTCCGTCGCCGCACTTGTCGGCTCATTGGTACCGATGGCATTTGCCAGGATAAATATCGATCCTGCCGTGGCGACGGGTCCTTTTGTGACAACCGCCATCGACATCATTAGTGTATTCTTTTATTTTAAGATCGCCACCACGTTGCTTGGAATTTAAGCACATGCCGGTTTTTTCCTCGCCTGCCATTTTGCTCCGACGGATGGATTATGGGGATTTTGATGTCATCATCACCTTTTTTACGCTGAA
>CAMYLH010000582.1 GCA_947259065.1 uncultured Desulfobacterales bacterium | reverse complement strand
CAAAACTCAGGAGCGCATTGTTATTTGTGGGCCTTCGGGTTCCGGCAAGTCAACGCTCATTCGCTGCATCAATCGCCTGGAAGAACACCAGCGGGGCAGAATTATCGTCGACGGGATGGAATTGACCAACGACTTAAAAAATATCGAGAAAATCCGGGCTGAAGTCGGTATGGTCTTCCAGCATTTTAATCTGTTTCCCCATTTGACCATTTTGGAAAATCTGACGCTGGGTCCCATTTGGGTCCGCAAAACTCCCAAAAAAAAAGCCGAAGAAACTGCCATATATTATCTGGAAAAGGTGCAGATTGCAGAGCAGGCCTTGAAATATCCAGGACAACTTTCAGGGGGTCAACAGCAACGCGTTGCGATCGCCCGCAGCCTCTGCATGAATCCCAAAGTAATGCTTTTTGACGAGCCTACCTCTGCGCTCGACCCGGAAATGATCAAGGAAGTGCTGGATTCCATGATTGAGCTTGCCCGCGAAGGAATGACGATGATTGTCGTATCGCATGAAATGGGATTTGCCAAGAGTGTCGCTCACCGGGTGCTTTTTATGGATTATGGCCAAATCGTAGAGGCTAACACGCCGGATGAATTTTTTGACAATCCCCAACACGATCGGACAAAACTGTTTTTAAGCCAGATCTTACATTAATTTGGGGCATTTTCCTATTTGCGCCTATAAAATCCGCCGCCAAAATATGAGACCGGCGGCTGGGCTGAACCCCTGGCCCAGACCTGGATCATAAACGGATTCCATTGATCTAAAGGTCGCATCGGTTTGATGGCACTCTAAACGTATACAAAAGCAGTCGCACCAGGGCAGGCCCGAACCTTCCAACCTTAGTCATGATTCCTTTCGTTTATTCTGCGCCTTAGCTCATCCAGTGCACTATAAAAAAGACCCCATAAATCATAGATGAAATATTATGCAAAGATGAGCTGGCACGTCAGGAAAAAAATTTAAGTTTTGCCCATTCACTGCCGATACCTATCCATAATAATTAATCATCCACTTTTTAACGGCCTCTGAAAAAGCTGTGTCCTGGGGATGCGGCTGCTGTGAGAGGGACCCGATAGCAGGAGATAACCATGAATTTATACTACGAGGTTGGTGATCAGCAGGTAGGGCCTATCGGAAAAGCCGAGCTTGAAACGTTGGTCAAAGAAAAAAAACTGAATTCCAAGACCATGGTCTGGCAGGATGGAATGGAAAGCTGGGAAGAACTCGGTGACTTTATCCACAATCGGAAAGAAAAAGGCGCTCAAAATAAGCTGCCGGCAGGTTCCGTCCCCAAATCCGTCTGTTCAGAGTGCGGCCAATCATTTGCAGAAGAAGATATGATCAGCTTTCAGGATTCATGGGTATGCGCCGGTTGCAAACCAGTTTTTATCCAGAAAGTAAAAGAAGGGGTGTCTGTTGCCGGCCTCATGGATTACGCCGGATTCTGGATTCGGCTTGCTGCCTGGGCCATAGATGCCTTCATCATGTGGATCGTCAATATGATCATTTACCTTCCGCTGGGTATGCTTATGCCGACATCTCCCGACAATCCGATGGCTGTCATCTCGGTTATGCCCCTGATCATGCTGTTGCAGTATGGTATCGTGGCTGCATATGATACCTGGTTTATCGGAAAATATGGTGCAACACCGGGGAAAATGGCCTGCAAGTTGAAAATTGTGGTCGAAGACGGCAGCCGGATGAGCTATCTCAGGGCATTCGGGCGGCACTTCGCCAAGTATCTCAGCGCAATGATTTTGTGCATTGGCTACCTCATGGCGGCATTTGATGACGAAAAGCGAACACTGCACGACCGGATCTGTGAGTCAAGGGTGGTCTGCAAGTAGTCATCAATGCTTCGAAGCTGAGAAGAAAAAGCACCCCGGCGGAATACACGAGAGATCGGTGCGGTCCGAGGAAAAAAAATCGTTCAAATTCAGTTTAAATGACAATAGCAGAGAAAGGAACGCATCCGTGGTTTGCTGTACAAAGTGTATTTCACCTTTGAGCAAAGAAATGATCAACTCCGGTTCGCTGACTACTTGTCCTTCTTGCGACAGTCTTCTGCGGGTTGATGTCTTTCCGGCCGTTTACAGATCGCTGCCCATGGGTCGTCCAGGTGAAAGACTGCAGATGAGTAACGAAGCGGGGTGCTTTAATCACCCAGGCAAAAAAGCGGTAGCCCCCTGCTCGACTTGTGGCCGGTTTGTGTGCGCCCTTTGTGATGTGGCTGTCAATGACCTGCATTTGTGTCCGGCCTGCTTTGAAAAAGGAAAAAGCAAACGGAAAATAAAAAGCCTTGAAAATCACAGAACCTGTTATGATAGCATCGCGCTGATGGTGGCTACGGTTCCACTCTTGTTTTATTTTGTTACCCTCGTTACGGCTCCCCTGGCGATCTATTTAACCGTGAGGCATTGGAAAACACCTTCCGGCATCATTCCCCGAACCAGGATCCGCTTCATCCTGGCATTTCTCATAGCGGGCTTCCAAATTACAGGCTGGATTTTATTTTTTTCCAGTCTTGTGCTGTCGACATGAAGTGTGGTGAAGGAAAGGAATGTTTCAGGTTTCAGGTTTAACGATCTGGGCATTGCTGAAATAGGACGCAGGAAAAATAATGGTAAAAAAACAAAAAGAATACCATAAATTACCCGGAACCAAAAAAGGTTTTCTGATCGGCAGATATGCCCTCTGGCAGGGAGTCGACCATCTGCTTCATGTTTTTTCCCGGATCGGCGTTGAGGACTATAAACGGTTTTATTTTAATGATATTCAGGCCATCATCACCCGTAAAACCCTTGTTGGTAAAATCCAAAATATTGTGCTGGGATTTTTAACGCTGCTTTTGGCGTTGCCGGCAATTTTAAATGATGGGGGCTGGTCGATATTTTGGGCAGCTTTTGCCGGCGTGTTACTGATGCTGTTACTGATTAATCTCTATAGAGGGCCAACCTGTGAAACTAAACTTTTTACCGCCGTTCAGACCGAAAAGTTGCATTCATTGCATCGGCTGAAAACCGCATTCAAAGTCATGGACGGTTTGCGGCCTCATATCCAAAGCGCTCAGGGCACATTGTCACCGAAAGACCTGGACAAAATACCCGCTCGTCGCGTCAATGACAAGGCGGTTAAAGGCTCGTCACGGCAAGCCGGCAAGTCGAAGACGACGCTCAGGCATGAAACGGGCAGGGCCCATTTGGTTCTGTTCGGTCTGCTGGTATTGGACGGCCTGCTGGCCACTTCGGGGTTTCTTTTCACCCATGTCATCATGACGATTTTAAGCACTGTCACCGGCATTAGCATGGGGATTTTTGTGATCATTGCCCTTGTCAAACAGCATACCAGTGATATGGCCAATGTCCTGCGGGGCATAACCTGGGCATCCCTTGGCTATATCGGTATCGCTTTCGTCGGGGGATATGTGATCAGCATGGTATTTGCGTTCAAGAATCCGGGCATTATGTACAACCAATGGGAAATATTTAAATCCATGTCCAGCCTTTCACCCTGGGAAAATCCTCTGGTGCTGGGCTTTAATATTTTTACGATTTGCGGCGCATTTTT
>CAMYLH010000581.1 GCA_947259065.1 uncultured Desulfobacterales bacterium | reverse complement strand
GTGGCCAGCACGAAAAAAGGGGAATCCAATTTGTAGGTGACCCCACCGACCGTCACCTGCTGTTCCTCCATGGCTTCGAGCAAGGCGGATTGGGTTTTGGGTGGCGTTCGGTTAATTTCGTCTGCCAGCAGAATATTTGCAAATATAGGGCCCTTGACGAACTTCAATACCCGCCGACCCGTGTCCGAGTCTTCCTCGACGACTTCGGTGCCGATGACATCCGCCGGCATTAGATCCGGTGTAAATTGAATCCGACCGAACCTCAGCCGGGTAATATCGGCAATCGTCTTGATGAGGAGTGTCTTGGCCAATCCGGGAACACCGGTGATCAGCGAATGTCCGCCGGCGAAAAGAGCGATCAGAACTTCCTGAATCACGTCATCCTGACCGACAATCACTTTTCTGAGTTCCCGGATGATTTTTTCCCGGCCGGCTTTCATGCGCTCCACCAGCGCAATTTCGTCTTCGGTATCGATTAGGGGTCTCATTTCTCTTACCGCCGTTTCAGCCATGGGTGTAACCTCCATTGTCATCTTTTGCGATCCAGTATCCACTGAGCAACATCCAGCAGCGGCTCAATTTTTACGCCAGAGACTGTTATAAAGACTTGGCACAAATCTTCAGATCTTAGCCCACATAGACCGTTAGTGTGTCAGCGCGTACACTAAATAGTTTATTCCCAGCCGATAAGCCATGTTGGCATATTGGGTCGGGTATACGGGATGGTAGGTGTGCTCCCAGCCATCGCCGATATCCGAGTTCCAGTTGATCAGTACCATGACCCGGCCGTCGTCATCGAGGATCGCGCGGTTGATGGCGACATCAACATCCTGTTCAGGATAATTGTCGATATTGTGGACTCTGGGGATCATTTGCGGACCGTCAATATCGTAGAAACAGTGAAAGATCTGGTGATCCTTGCTAAGTTCCACAATGGATTTGTCCGGAAAAATCTTTGAAAAGGTTCGATAAAAATTAGACCACTGCCATGTTCCCCAGAAGTCGTCGATAAACAGAAAACCTCCCCGCAAAAGATATTCCCGCAGATTGCCCATTTCCTTTTGCGAAAATTGCACGCCTCCCTGGCGGCCTACCTCCAGCATATATAGAAAGGGGTATTCAAAAATGCGATCGTCATCCAGCCTCAGGACGATCGGCTCCCTGTTGACCTGGATATTCGTCAGTCTTCGAACACCCCGCAGAAAATTGCGATCCGCCGCGGGAAAGTCCACCGCCCAGGTGCGCCATGGTCCCCAATGCTCGCCCTCATCCCAACTGCTGCCGGCCGTATCGTACTGGATCCGGACGAACGTAAAGGCATCACCGGCCTCATCCAGCTCTGTGGCGTAATCGGTGGTGGCGGCGATTTCAGCCGCGCTATCTGCCGTGATCATGGACAAGCTAGCGCAGAAGATGCAAAGTAGGATGTTTGTTTTCATACTAATGGCTCATCGCGTAAATAATATAGTTAATGACCAGTTTGTAGGCCTCGTTGCAGTAACGGGTCGGGTAAAATTGATCGAACGTATGTTCCAATCCGTCGCCGAGGTCGGTATTGAAATTGACCACCATCATCAGCCGGCCGTCGTCATCATAAAGACCGTGCACCGACGTTGGGTAGTCCGGGTTGTCGAAGGATATTCGAAAAGTTCCGGATCCGTCAGTGACAGCACCTTGAAGCTATTGCTGGAAGTGTCCACTGTTGTATAGCGCCGCAGACCCCGCAGCAGATTTCGATCGGCGCCGTCAAAATCGGTTTGCCACCAGGCGCGGTTCCAGGGGCCGCGTCCATACCCCAAGGATGCAACTGGTTTATAATTCGCATATTTTCCTCGAATCAAAATGAATTCATGTTCACCGGCAAGGTCGTCTTCGGGTTCCGGCGGTAACTCCGCAAGCATGGATTCGTCCTGTCCCAGGGCGATGTTCCCCGGCAGCAGCAAAATCATTACAAATATCCAAATGGGTCTCATGGGCACCTGCTTGCTGATTTTGTATCTCCGAGGGGCGCAGCCAGCGCCACTAGTTAAAGTTTAGGGATCCAATGTATCCAGCAGAATATCCTGGGCTCTCACAAACATGGGTGCGATTTCTAAAGCTGCCAATGCATAGCGTTTGGCCTGGACTTTATTGCCATCCCGCAGGAAGGCTTCGGCTAGATCTGTATTGGCTAAGGCTGGATCCGTTTCGTCCAAAGCCAATAAAACGCCGTACTCCCGAATAGCCGTGGTATAATCCGATCGTTGCATGGCAACAGCCCCCAATGAACGATGCACATCCTGATCATATGGATTTACGGCAATGGCTCTTTCCAAATAATACACGGCCCGGTTAAATTCGTTGCGTTCCTGGGCCGCCTGGCCCAATTTAAGACAGGCGTTATACGCATGCTGTTGAACATTTACCAATGCCTCCAGTTCACGGATCATAGCCTGGGTGTCTCCGAGTTCCTCATATATCGCAGCCAGGATCTGCCGTGGATTGGGTGAAGCGCCGTAACCGGGCAGCAGGTCCCTGGCCAAAGTCAGGTGGTTAATAGCCCCCTCAAGGTCTTTGGACGCATACAAAATCAGACCCAGCTGCACGTGAGCCAGAAAATCACGCGGGTGGGATTCAATTTGCTTGCGCAAGGCTTCAGCCAACACGTTTTTTCGATGTTCCGACGAGGGCAGATTGACGTCGCTCTCTTGGTCGGAGAATGGGCCCAAATCGGAGGGTCCATCCTTGGCGACATAAACATTAATCAGTTTGACCCGTTCGTTGATCCATGAAAAAAAATCGCTTTCAAAGTCTTCCAGGGAGACATCAAGGACCGATTTGAAAATAGCGCGCGTCTTCGCATGGGTCGCAAACTGGCAAATCAGGCT
>CAMYLH010000580.1 GCA_947259065.1 uncultured Desulfobacterales bacterium | reverse complement strand
TTAATTGGACTGCCATACCCAATCAGCAATACAAAGTGAACGAAATTCATTGTTTTGATGGCTTGACAATTAAATTCTTATTCTCTATATTCATACTCCGCCGGTAGAAAAGGAGGCCCTGCTATCAACAAAAAGACGAAAGTGGTTTAGATTGAGCGATGATGTCATTATAAAAATAGAAAACCTATCACTGGCTTTCGGCGGCGTCCAGGCGCTCTATAATGTAAGTACTCAATTTTTAAACGGTGAAATCTTTGCCGTTATCGGACCCAATGGGGCCGGTAAAACCTGCCTTCTCAACTGCATCAGCCGATTCTATACGCAACTGTATCAGCCGATTCTACACGCCCCAGGAAGGTCAAATCCTTTACAAAGGCCAAAACCTGCTCGGTGTCCCGACCCACAGCATTGCCAGGCTAGGAATTGCACGTACTTTTCAGAATATTGAACTTTTTAAAGGAATGACCGTTCTGGACAACATTAAGCTTGGGCGACACGCATTCCTGAAATCCGGGATTTTTTCCGATGTGATCTACTGGGGAAAAACCCGACGCGAGGAATTACAACTGCGCCGGGAAATCGAAGAAAAAATCATCGATCTGCTGGAGATCGAAGCGATTCGGAAAAAAGTGGTGGGCACCCTGCCTTATGGATTTCAAAAACGCGTCGAGCTTGCCAGAGCTCTGGCGATGCAGCCCGAGGTACTCCTGCTGGACGAGCCCATGGCAGGCATGAACCTTGAGGAAACCGAGGACATGGCGCGGTTTATCCTCAACGTAAATCAAATGTGGGGTGTCGGAATTATTCTGGTGGAACATGATATGGGTGTGGTCATGGATATTTCGAAACGGGTGTGTGTACTGGAGTTCGGGCAAAAAATTGCCGAAGGCTCACCGCGGGAAATACAGGGAAACCCTCAGGTGGTCCGGGCTTACCTGGGTGAAGATGAAAAAGCGTATTCACGTTTGTAAAATTCCCATTGAGTTAAAAACCAATTGGGCGTTATTCGTTATTCGTTACTGGTTATTAGTTTCAGAGAAATAAAATCCAATCTTATATTTCATCTATAAAAGAATCATATAATGAAGGGGTCACCTTATGCTAATAACCAATAACCAGTAACCATTAAAGCCTAAATGAGCTTTTTTCGCTCATTTAGGGTAAGCCACAGCAGGGTTGGGGGAACAGATCCCTAAATGAATCAATTATCAGCCACCAAAGATGAATTCCCTGAGAGCCTTCCCGGCTTGCTGGTCAGAAATGTGCATCGATTCGGCGATCGCCGGGTGGCCCTGCGGGAGAAAGAATACGGTATATGGCAGTCCGTCACCTGGCAGCAATACCTGGAACGCGTGCGTAATTTTTCCCTGGGACTTATTTCCCTTGGCCTCAAACCCGGCGAAAGCATCGGAATTATCTGCGGCAACCGCCCGGAATGGATTTATTCCGAGCTGGCCGCCCAGGCTGCCGGCGCGATACCTTTCGGTATCTTCCAGGACTCGATACTCAGCGAGGTTGCTTATATCATCGACCATGCGCAAGCCGCCATGATTGTGGCCGAAGATCAGGAGCAAGTCGACAAGATCTTGGATTTAAGAGATAAACTCCCCCGGCTTAAAAAAATTATCTATACCGACCCCAAAGGGCTATGGGAATACGAAGAAAAGGATCTTCTCATACAGTTTTCCGAGATTGAGCGCCTGGGTCGACAACTACACCAGAAAGAACCGCAACGCTTTGATGAAAATGTCGGCGCCATTGAAGAAGACGACCTGGCCATTATCTGCTATACATCGGGGACCACGGGTAATCCCAAAGGGACCCTGCTGACCCATAAAAATATTCTCAGTATGGTCGCTTCCCTGCATGAGGTGGATCCTAAGCAGCCTGACGATCAGTTTCTTTCATTTATTCCACTGCCCTGGATCGTCGAGCAGACCATGAGTGTCTTTTCTTCACTTTATGCCGGCTATACGATCAATTTTCCCGAAGATTCGGAAACAGCTATGGCGGATCTTTACGAAATAGCTCCCAGCCTCGTAGTGGCTTCACCTCGGATGTGGGAGGGTATTTCGCGGCAGGTCATGGTCAAGCACCTGGATGCCTCCTTTTTCAAGAAGCTCGTCTATAACTTGTGCCTGCCTGTCGGCTATCGCTGGGCCGATTTTAAATTTGAAAAAAAGAATCCACCGCTGGGATGGAAAATTCTTTACTGGATTGCCTATGCCGCCATGTTCCGGGCCTTGCGCGATCGATTGGGCTTTAGCCGGATTCGATCGGCCATGACAGGCGGGGCCGCCTTAGGGCCCGATGTTTTTCGTTTCTTTCACGCCCTGGGCGTTAATCTCAAACAGATTTACGGGCAGACCGAGGTTGCCGGCTACTCGACCATCCATCGGGATGGCGACATCAATTTTGATTCGGTGGGGATTCCGGTGCCCGCAGCAGAGGTTTCCATTTTTGAGCCGGACGCCGAAGGCGTTGGCGAGATATTATCCCGTGGACCGGGCCTGTTCCAGGGATATCTGAAAAACGAGGAAGCCACCCGTGAGACGATCATTGACGGCTGGATGCACACCGGAGATGCGGGCTTTTTTACCAAAGACGGACATCTGGTCATCATCGATCGGGTTAAAGATTTGATGCATCTCAAAAGCGGCGCCAAATTTTCACCCATGTTCATTGAAAACAAACTTAAATTTTGCCCCTACATTGTTGAATCCGTGGTGCTAGGCCATCAGCAGGATTATGTTACGGCCATGATCTGCATCGACTACAAACATGTGGGCAAGTGGGCAGAAGATAACCGAATCATCTATACCACCTACTCGGATCTGGCGAGTAAGTTGGAAGTATATGACTTAATCGAGAAGGAAGTGGTGCGGGTGAATGCGACCTTGCCTGAAAAAGCCCGCGTCAAAAAATTTCTTCTGCTTTACAAGGAATTGGATCCGGATGATGAGGAAATGACCCGCACCAAAAAAATTCGCCGGAAATTTATCAACCAAAAATATACCGAAGAGATTGCCGCCCTTTACGGCGATGTGGCAGAGCTGCCCATTGAGACGGTCATTCGTTATCAGGATGGCAAAACCGCTACATTGCGCACAAATATCATTATTCGTGCTATGAAACCAGAAAGCGCCTACCAGAGTCTGCTTTAAAAGAAAGGTTTCTGGGCCCAGCTTAAA
>CAMYLH010000579.1 GCA_947259065.1 uncultured Desulfobacterales bacterium | reverse complement strand
TTTTTTAATGGCGCCTTTGAAGTCCCGATAGTTGGCTGTATATGCAACCTTACAATATTTCATAAAAAGTGCCAGGTTCATATCACGATGATGGCCGTCATAGTTGCTGCGAAACCTACCGGCTCGCACATAAGCGGCAAATTTGGCAGTTTTCATCTTGCCCAAAGCGACATCTGCACGGTACCAATCCGGATAGTAATTCCAGACAACACTTTTCGGTAAAACCCCAAATCGCATATTTAACGGTAAATTTTTTAATGTCTCCCTGTATACACGCAGCCAGTCATTGGTGATGCGCTTGGCCACTGTGGTGAACTTCGTCAACATATATGAAAACTTTTGTGAATCACCGTCGCTTAAACTCCAAAAAGCAGGTTTTTTAATTTTTCCCTTCGAGCTTAATTCCAAAGAAATGTTCCACTCCGACCAGTAACAGTAATAAGTATTGTCATATAGAGTCACATGAACCATTGTCCAGTCTTTTGGATTGGGCCCAAACCGCATAGGGAACCGCCATACCCGATCACTAAGATTATCTTCCGGCTGTGTCAGGTTTATAGCATTTATAAATTTCGGGAGTAAGCGAAAAATTTCATCACTCATATTTGAACTCCTGTATCTGCAGTCGGTTGCTGATAGTTTTCAGTTTAGCTGGCCGATATCACCCACCATCCAAGCCTTTAATCGGTTTGGGCTTTTTTTCGTGCTTAGAATGAAATAAATGCCGAAACCGCAGGTATTTTTCAGCCACGAACTCCTTTGATCCAATGATTCCGGAATCCGTAAAATAACGGGTGCGATATCTGAACCGACTGATCCTGCTGATTTCATATTCCTTTTTGCGTTCTTTTGCCACAACCTTAGCATCGATGTGTTTGGCTTGCATCTTGTCAGACCTACGAATCGCTCCAGCTTCATAGACATACCGGCGAAATCTTCTGATCCTCTCTTTTGGGCTTTTGACATTAAATTCTTTCAATCCAAAATCGGTGGACAGAAACTGATCTTTGTTTTCGGTCTGAAGATGATATCCAAGGGAATTCCAGCGATAGACTTCGGGACGATCAACCAAGCCTGCACCCTTTTCATACCCTTGTAGTTAGCGCCTAAAAATTCTGAATACCTTTGATTCTGTCTGCTTTGAATCGACGATACCATTTCCAGACACCATTCTCTTTAACTATATGTAGGTCATCAGGCAAACGGAGTTCACCCAGTGCGCTGCCCTCGATATAACCTTGCACCCGGTAGGCTGCACCATTTCGTTGCACTCCAGTTACATGCAGGTGTACCCCGGACAGCTCTCTGCCTCCTTCGGCCAATTGGAAAGTCTCAGCAAAACAATCGTTTCCGAATAACGAAGATTCCCCAACCAGGGGACCAGAACAGTCATCCACAAACCGTTGCTGCTCCTCACTCAGCTCAGCATCAAAATAGTCATCACGATCCAGCAGGGCGGTTTTTTCCGGCAACCCGAGCCATCTCCATCGACCTTTCAGTTTAATTAAATTCTCCAGTGGGAACACGCCTTGCGAGCCTGCGTAAGTCCTGTAAGCAAACTTCAAACTGCCTCGCAGATAGGCTCTGTTATTTTCGATACGTATCCTGGTGATGTGAACATACTCCAGATGGGGCGCAATACCGCCAAACATCAGACGGGATGGGGAGACAAAGGTATCCCTACTGTGATCGTATGCGCGCGCATAGTTTTCAGCAATACGGCGGGTATCCTTAGTGACGACATCCTGTGCAAATTGATGGAAGAAATCCAATATGTCTTGTGGCACAGGTGTGGAAAAAATATAATTAGGCGCAAATCTGTCGGTATATTGCCCTGACTCCGTTTCTGACTTCAGCTCTGGCTTGGCCACCATCCCCGCTGTGTCAGACGTTTCCAAAACAGCTTCGATAATAAGCTGCAGCAGTCGGTCATGCCCATTATCTTGTGGCAGCGCAAAAAGGCTCGTCGATGTTGTTACCACCACCACATGCAAAGCCGGAACCAGGACAAGATATTGCCCCCCATCACCTCGCACCACCAAACTCTCATGCCCCCGAATCGTGGCCTTAACCCAGCTGCCCCCCGCAGTGTCAGCAAATTCAGCGTGAGGGACCTTGAAAAATAACCAGCGAACCCATTCCTTAGAGACGATCCGCTGACCATCCCAAGCCCCTTCCAGGGCCAGCAGATAGCCTATCTTGGCAAGATCCAGTGCTTTGAGCTGAAATCCGACCATTGGATCGTGCGGCAGGTCGTCATCGTCGGCTGCGTAAGTCGTAATTCCCAGAGGTTGGAACAGATAACGGTACGCAAAATTGAATACGCTCTGGCCGGAAACCTGTTCAATCACCTGGCTCAACAAATACGCTGCGGCACAGTTTATCGCTGGTTGGTTCCTTGTCTGTTGCCGGGCAATTACTCGTAGACTGGCCTCAATTCGGTCTCCGGCGTAAAACAAATCCCAATAGTCCGGGTTCCCGGCACCCCAAAGTAGTGGTGCCTGTGCCCTTAGCAGGTGGCTTAGCGTCAGCGACGCTGTACCATCGGATAGGGTTTGCGTCAGATGTTTTTGGAAAAAAGCAGATAGGGGTTGCTCCGGCCCCTGGATCAATTGATGATCGATGGCGATACCGATCAACACCTGGAGGAGCGGGAGATTCAGGGAATGCAAGTAATCCGTCGCCTTGGGACCACCCATCCAGTAGTATTTTTCGACTACCGTCTTACCGTTGCGAAGCAGCAACAGACTTCGAGCGGTGGGTAGCCGCGTGTCAACGTAATCGAGCGCTTTGTTCAAACGGGTCGGGTCGATGTGCTGAGTTTCCGGTTCCGCCGGATGCCATTGTTTCTTATCAAGATAAAATGTCTTTTGAGCATAAAAAGCAATGGAAAAGTACACCCCTCCTGCTATGGCTGCAACACAGCCCAGGTAAACTGCACTAATCTTGAGGATCTTTTTCATAGATATCATACGTTCTGCGGCCTCGGACCATCAAATCGTTTCGGGGGATCCATCTGCCCGGCCCCATAAAATATCCGCAACAGGGCCGGCGCGAGCAATACATCGGCCAGGAAGGCCACGAGCAACGCAATACCCAGCACCAATCCGAAATCAGCTATCACTTTCAGGTCACTGAATAGTCGCATCCAGAAACTGAAAACCAGAATCAGAGTTGTTGCCAGCAAGGCTCGGCCTGCCGATCCTAAAGTCTCGCTCACAGCAAAGTTGATATCGCCAGATTTCAGGTAGTACTTACGGAAGTTATGGAAAAAATGGATGGTGTCGTCCACAGCCAATCCAATGGCGATACTGCCGCCAATCAGGTTGTATGTATTAAGCGGGATGTCCAGATATCCCATAACGCCCAGAGCAATGACAATCGGCAACAGATTTGGAATCATGGCTAATAGTCCCAGGCGCACATCTCCAACGGCCAGGATCATTAATGCCGTAATCAGCAGGAATCCCATGCTATAACCAATGGCCAGGCTAGTCATCATCGCATTAATGATGCCGGAATGGAGGGAGACCACACCGGTTACCGCCACGTTGACACCGTCGTCGAATAAGGTTGCGGCATATTCCCGCATCCGTGCAATGAAATCAACATCATGGGCAGCATCCCTCCAGTACATCATGGCGGTCAAACGACCGATGCGCAAGTCAGCATCAGTGTAATTTCGTAACGCTTCAGGGACAATGCGACCGATGTGATCGAATTGCTCAGCCAGGGCCGCTTCGTCTTTAGGAATCGGGCATTTGGCCTGATCCCGTCCTGTTGTCGCACAAGGGATTTCCTTGATGAGATCGACGAGAGATCGGGTTCTACCAATATAAGCGCGCCCCTGAATATCAGTCTCCGATCTCAGGTGGGTATCCAACTGCTCGATGGCCTGGAGCAGGTCGTGATCGATGATTCCCCGTTCCCGCTGTGTATCGATCAGTACTTCCAGCGCCCGAAATCCACCGGTCTGTGCTTCAATAAGCCGGACCTGCCGCATGAAATCGGAATCTTCAGTGAAATAATGCAGTTGGTTGTGGGAAAAATGAAGCTTGGGGATGCTGAACACCGCCACAAGGGTGCTCACCAGGAACAGAATCAAAACGAGGTAAGGCCGGGTAACCCCGAGGCGACCCAACGCCAACAGGGTTCGGTTGAAAATGGAAGCCT
>CAMYLH010000578.1 GCA_947259065.1 uncultured Desulfobacterales bacterium | reverse complement strand
GCCGGAGAACTTCAGATCCTGTGTTGTCAAGGGATCAATGTAACCGACTACAATTTCAACCTTGACGCCTTGGCTCTGAAGCCCTCCGACTTTTGCAACGTTAGAGTTAATCACCACTTGGACAATCGAAAAAACTCAACAACTTTACCGGGAGACCATATTATGAAAATCGATGAATTTCAGACGTTGCTTAAACCCGTGATCGATCTTATCTCAGGAATGGCGATAGACTCTAAACTCGCCGAGGAACTAAACCGTCGCTTTCCACCTGGAGGTGATACGTTCGATAAGATTGAGAACGCCTGTCACGAAGCGATCGAGGATGGATGGATGTGTGCAAACGGCGATGTGGGGCGGCGTTGGGGTCGTGTTATTGAACCCTGTGAAGAGACAGGAGGACTAAGCGTCGACGTCGTGGACTTGACCGATTTAGTGGGATCGCACCATAGCCATCCCGGCGGCGAGGTCTGCATGGTTATGCCGATCACTCCGGAAGCCCAATTTGATGGTACGTCTCGCGGCTGGTGCGTATTTGAACCGGGAACGGGTCACTACCCGACCGTAACGAATGGGGAAGCTCTGATCCTGTACATGTTGCCGGACGGTAAAATTGATTATACCGATCCAAGGTAGCCGCAGCAGCATAAAACTATACCATCATAGCAGTTGCATTTTGGACCATTATTTCTTTTTTATGGGTACCCCGATTTGCTTTCAAAAGGCATTTCATAAGAACACACAACTGATCATACAGTCATGGCGTTCAAATGCATTTAAGGCCGAGGATCCAGACTCCACTCTAATCCTGTCTTTCACTTCGGTAGGAGATGCGGGGCGAATTGACTTGATTCACTTAGATGTGCCCGATCATGACTACGATGGAGTAACCCAGGGTTGGGAGAATTACTACTGGGCACCCTGGCGCGCATATCTGGCAACATATGCGGCGCAGCGGTAACTTAAAAAACTATTTACCACAGAGGCACAGAGGACACAGAGAAGTTGTATTTTTGCCGGACCGGGAGACGGCGGTCCGACAAAAGTTCTCAGCCCTGCGGGCAATCAGCTTAGCGCGTTTCCCTAATTGACGATTATCGACAGGTGTTTTTCCTTTGCAAATGATCATAACCCTAAATGATTGAAAATAAAATGGGATAGATGGAATAAGTTTTATCCCTATCATTGATAAGTTTTGTTGCCCGCACTATCTTATGAATTTACCCGGGATCCACAACGGCTTGATGGGTTCGTTTGGAAGACCATCGAGGGGAAGTCGTATAGGCATATACTGATCCTCGGACAACCCCAAATGTGTGCATCAGGCCGATCCGGATTGTTCCGTCAATTTTCGAGGAGCGTCGTCGGAAGCTCAAAAAGCGAGGGCTTTTGGTTAAAAATTGTTTCATCTATGAGATATTCGGACTGGCGCGACTGGCGCTTAATGAATGAATAATGAAAGGTATTACATCATGAAGTTTTCTCATAAGATAATCATCGGTTTCCTTATTCTCTTGGCGGTCTCCACCTATATTAAACACCGCCTGGAAATGTCATGGGAGACTTTCAAATTGGAAAATAGTTGTTATGTAACGGCCGTTAAAGAGGGAGAAAGAAACGTTCCTCATGCTGTTGGAATGGGCGTAATCATGCAAAAAGGACCTGACATGGAAGCCTGGGATTGCGACGGCCAGATTATCTGGAAAGAGGTGGAACATCGGCAACGGCCATCGTAGCATCGGCAAACTGCTTGGCATCGAACCCTTGAGGATACCATCACCTATATCGATGAGCCAGAAAACTTTAATCTGAAAACAAACAACTCCTTTCTTTTTAAAAGTACTGATACTGTAAACAGATAGGAAAAAAAATTAATGACAGAGAAAATTCAAAAAAGAGGCGCTGAACGAACTGACCATATTTCACCACTTCAAGTTAAGGATCTGCGATCTGGTGAATTATATGAAGCCAGAATGGTCAACTATAGCGATCGTGGAATCTGTTTCGGATCAGACGGTGTCTTCGAAAAAGGCACCAAAATTTACATCTGTATACAACACTCTCCATATTCCTTCTCATCTGGTGTATTGGATTACTATAATGGGGAGGTTTTGTGGCGAAATGAATTGAAACGATCACTTTTTAAGTACGAATATGGAGTCCAGCTGGCTTCTGATTCAAGCAAGCAGGATTTGGATGCCAATACAGCAAAGAAAGCAAAAGATTCGAGAAAGCATCCAAGAAAACCTTTCTTTCGCACCTTACGATTTGGCACTGATAAAGGACTTTCTGAGGGCACCACAGAAAATATTAGTTCATCCGGCGTCTTTATTGCCACCGAAGAAAAATTAAACGTCGGACAGTTGTTAAAGGTAAACCTTCCCACTAAAAAAGGGAAAACAGAAGAGATCATCGGTCAAATTGTGTGGGTAAACGAAGGGGGCTTTGGCTTAAAATTCAAAACGGAATTGTGGAAGGAATCTGTTAGGTCTGAAAGGGGGTAAAATGAAAAAGGCCTATGCATTATGTGGTCTGATATTCATTGGCCTTATCTTCATTGGTTGTGCAAAAGTAAAGTTCGCTGCCACGGGCAAAACTTATCCACCCTATGAAGGATCGGTAAAAATATACAAGAACCCGCCATCGGATTTAAAATACGAAGAAATCGGTTGGGTAACTGCTGATGGTGATTTTAACCATCCTTGGGCCGAATTGCTTCAGATGATGCAGAAGGAGGCCGCCAGTCGTGGGAAGAAGAGCGGTCTATCACTGCCATTGCGGTAAGAACTTTTAAATGACCTTGCATTATCAGGTAATTTTTCAGCCCTTATGCTGATGTTTTCAGTCCGACGGAATAAGACCCCTATGTGGACCGAAAGCGCTTAGCGTAAGATGCTATCGTTTGACAAAGAAAAAATTTCAAGCTTTGGAGTCCTGTCATGCTTGCAAGAAGAATACAAACAGGTTTGTTGGGGGTTTTGATTTCATTTGTATGTTTTGCAGGACAAAATGAAACCGAGACTAGTGAATTGATAGTTCAGCGTGAAGCCAAATTAAACGAGCTTTTGAGAGACCAGAGCGCAGAAGACAAGCATGAAGCCAGCGGAGTCCTATTTTTAAACAATGAAATATTTGTCGTGTTTGATAATTACAATATGGTTGCAAAAATAGATATTAAAATTAATAAAGCAAAATTATTAGGTGAAAACAAAAAGGGAGATGGATATGAAGGAATAACCTATGACAATACAAATGATAGATTTTATCTAATCGAAGAATCTCTAAAGAATAAAGGCGCGTTTAATGCAAGATTAAATCATGCAAACAAAAATTTTATAATAAAATCCAAGAAATGGCTGAAGTATAACTTTCAAAGTGATAATAAAGGATTCGAAGGGCTTACATTTGTAACTAAAAATAATAGGCCGTATATTCTTGCATTATGTGAGGGTAATGAGTGTGATTCAGGGAAGATTAGTGAAATACATGGGGCGGGTAGAATTAAAGTGTTTGAGAAGAAAAAGGAAAAATGGAAATATATTGCATCGATAAGAATCCCACAGTCATTAAAATTTATAGACTATTCTGGAATAGATATTAACGAAAAGAACGTATTAGCAATAACCTCCCAAGAGTCATCTGCGATATGGGTGGGAAGATTGGATATTGAAAACTGGCAAATAGATGATATTGGAATGGTTTATTACTTTCCAAAGGATAAAAATGGAAATATGACTTATTGTAATATAGAGGGTGTTTCCTGGATTGCAAATAATCGTCTGATAGTGGTCAGTGATGCAAAGAAGAAAACGCAGCCAGGTGAATGTCAGGAAAAAGAGCAATCAATACACATTGTATCCATGAAACATGACCGTCCCTGAGGTTCTAAAACCTGTCATTTATCCAACATATATTAATTATTACGTATTTCTACATAAGGCAAGGTATCTGAAATTAAATTAATCGCATATTTATACAAAATAGAAAGCAAAAAGATAAACTATGGAGAATAAGTATACTACAAAAAGAAGGGCAATTTTAGCATTTATGCTTGATCGACCGGGCGTTTTAAACAAAGTCTTGTCGTTATTAAGAAGGAAGTTGTACAATGTTGACACCATTACTG
>CAMYLH010000577.1 GCA_947259065.1 uncultured Desulfobacterales bacterium | reverse complement strand
CCATTCTTTTTAACCCGCCCTCAGCACCCTGCCATACTTTTTGTCCTTAAGATATCTTCCTTCTTCAACAACAAGTTCACCGTTGATAAAGACCTTCTCGATCCCCGTCGGACGCCGGGCTGTTTCTTTGACAGTTGTATTGTCCGCTATGGTGACCGGGTTGAAAAGAACGAGATCGGCAAAGTAGCCGGGTTTGATTTCTCCCCTTTCCGCAATCCCCATCCAGCGCGCCGTTTTACCGCTCATCCGGCTAATCGCGTCACTCAGACTCAATGTCTTTTTTTCCCGGACAAACCTGCCGAGTATGCGCGGGAAAGCACCATAAGAAGCCGGGTTGGGAAAACCGCTTGACCTCACAATGGTGTCGGTTTCAAAAAGGCAGAGTTCATTTGCCATTAATTTTTCGATAAGCTGTTCACTATTGTCATCTCCGCTATATCCGTAAGTTAGCTGCAATGCCTTACCATCGCTCTCCTTAATGATTTTTAACATGGCTTCTACCGGATCGATGCCCTCCTGTTTCGCAATTTCCACCAGGCTCAACCGGTTATACTTCTCGCCGGCGGGGTAACCTGCATCCATGATCTGAATGTCGGACATGTTGAACCCGACAAGAAATTTAGCCATGCTCAACTCGAACTTGAGTCTCCTGATTGCTCTATGATTTTCAAGGTTATACTCCATGTTCTTCGCGAACCAGACCGGCAGGAAAACAGCGAGATAGGTGTTTCCACAAAAATGTGGATAAATGTCCCACATGACTTCAAGTCCCTTTTCTTTCGCTTCTTCAACCATTCTGACTGCTTTTTGAGCTGTCGGCCAGCTCTTCCTGCCGGCGAAGATAAAATGAGATATCTGCAGCCTGGCTCCGGTTTCGAGTCCGATGGAAAGTATCTCATCAAGGGCCCTCAAGTTATGTGGCTTACCCAGGAAAGGTATAATCGGATAAGAACCCGAATACGTTAACCGGTGCCGGAGAGAACCCGCAGTTTCCGGTCACAACGGTGGTGATCCCCTGTTCGATTAAGGGAAAGAGAATTTGCTGATGATGGCGCAGTGGCAATACCCAGTCGAAATGACTGTGACAATCGATGAATCCGGGAGCTACTACCAGACCCTCGGCATCGATGATTTCGCCAATCTCTGCATTTTCGATATCATCGGCTTCGGCTGTATTGAATGGAATGACGGCCTTTATCCTGTCTCCAACGACATGCACAGAACCCCTGAATCCTTCACGGCCAGTACCATCAACGATCATTGCGTTCCGAATCAACATGTCCGGCATGCACCTTCTCCTGTTCCTTTGGTTCATTGTTTGGGATCTGATAGGTCCCATCCAGACGATCCATCATTTCATCGTATTTGCGATAAAGATCTTCGATGGCATTATTGTATTGCTGCGCGGTTTTTTTGCCTGATCTATAGTCCGCTTCAATCGCGCTGCGCTCATTTTTATACCAACGGTCCGGATCAAAGTTGTAGGTCATAAATTAATCCCTGGTTGTTTATATATAAAATCATTCACCATATGGTAGGCGGATCGGTCGTATTGATAGGCTGAAACTAGACCATTTGTCAATCATCCATGCCGATCTTGACATTTTATCCCACCGTAGTCATATTCTTGCCCGTAGCAATTTTTCCTTGTCAATTAGATAAGAGGTCACCATGAATCCGTACCATCTTGATATCGCCGGCGACTGGTATGCTGACCCGGCGGTTTTAGATAAATTTAGTCGAGATATGAGTGCCTACCGGATTGTACCCGCGCTGGTCGTGGCGCCTAAAAACGAAGAAGATATTCTCAGCACCCTCCGGTTCGCGCGCAACGAAGGGCTTGGCATTGTGTCCCGTGCAGGGGGAAGTGACCTCAGCGGCGCCTCCATCGGCCCCGGGATCATTTTAAATTTAAAAAAATACCTCCATAATGCAGTCAGATTGGGCGAGGTGTCCATCGTTGAGCCGGGCATGATCCTGGACCATTTTGTCAAAAAAATTTCCGCACACAATCTGATGCTGCCGGCCATACCCTCAAGCAGTGCTTGGTGTGCTTTGGGCGGAAACATCGGGACACGCGCCACCGGACCCCGGACAGCCAAGTACGGCACCCTGGATGCCTTTGTGACCTCTCTCAGGTTTATCACTGCCGGGGGGGAAGTAGTCGATACGGCTCAGTCCCTGCCCGATCACCTGGCGACCGGACTGCGGCGAATCCAGAAAAAATTTTTAGACGATGCAGTCAGCCGCGGTGTCGTCGATCGAAGACCTTTTATCGCCGGCGGGTATAACCTCAAGGCCTTGACCCAATATACCGACATGGGTGAACTGGCTGCACACCTGCTGGTCGGAAGCATCGGCACTTTAGGGATTGTAACCGAAATAAGACTGAAGTTAATTGACAAAAGATCTTCTCAAGGGACGCTTGTCGCGCATTTCAGGGATTATAATGAACTTGCCGAAGCGGCCATGCGTCTGAAAGCACTGGACCCGGCCGCTTTGGAATATTCAGATGCTTCCTGTGCCGGGCATGTCAACGGCAAAATCCTGAACCTGGAAGACCCCGGCATGGTCGGCACCATGATAGCGGAATTTGACGCTTCCCCCGAACAGGCCCAAGAAGGCCGCAAGATCCTTGAGACCTATGATATCTCGCGTCTGTGGGTTATTTACTCCGCAAGCACGGAAGAGACTGCGCTGTGGCAGGATCGTCGTCGCACTCAACCCAGTCTCCTAAAATACTGCCGCCAAAAAAACCTGTTGTTGCCACCTATTATCGACGACATTGCCATTCATTTGAAAGATTTTGGCCCGGTGATCCAGGAACTCGAGGACTTGATGCGGCGTTTGGGCCATGAGATTTCAGTTTACGGACACCTCG
>CAMYLH010000576.1 GCA_947259065.1 uncultured Desulfobacterales bacterium | reverse complement strand
TATGCGGGAGCATCGGCCGCGGGAAACAACCCGGTGCTGCTCCCGCGGCATTTGTGCCTTCCTGTTGAATCAATGGTTTACTCCATCTTGGATAATCGTTTATTAAAGATCGGCAGCTCTTCCTGCGCGGGATTTTTTCTGTCCCGAATTTGTTTCTCGTTTGCCAGCTTAAATTGAAAGCTGTCTGCCAGGGCCTGCCAGCTTGCTTCGATGATATCTTCTGAAACCCCAATGGTGCTCCAGATTTGATCCTGGTCCCGTGACTCGATAAAAACCCGAACTTTAGCGGCCGTTCCGCGACCGCCATCAATAACCCGTACCTTAAAATCAACCAGTCTCATGGTATCCAGATCTGGAAAAAATCTGTCCAAAGCCTTTCTCAGGGCATTATCCAGGGCGCTGACCGGGCCGTATCCCTCAGCGGCTGTGATTTCCTGTTTTCCGCCGACAGAAATCTTCATGGTGGCCTGGGAACTACAGGGCCTATCTTTATCCTTTTCGATGGTGACGCGAAAGGATTCCAGGCGAAATAAGGGTTCAAACTGATCGGTGAATTTTTCCATCAGGATCTTGAACGATCCTTCCGCCACATCGAACTGATACCCCTGCTGCTCCAACTGTTTAATTTCGGTTACAATTTTTTTGCTGTCATATCCGTTGCCGCCCAACTCGACGCCGAGTTCCCTCGCTTTAAACTCGACATTGCTTTTGCCGGATAGATCGGAAATCAGCACCCGTCTTTGGTTTCCGACCAGTGCCGGCTCCATATGTTCATAGGCCCTGGGAACTTTCATGATGGCACTCACATGGATGCCGCCCTTGTGGGCAAAGGCGCTCTTGCCGACAAAGGGCCGAGTGTTCAAAGGCACCTGATTTGCTGTTTCGCTGACATAGCGGGAAAGTGATTTGAGTTTTTCAAGATTTTGTTCAGGTATGCTTGGACGCTTCATTTTCAGGCCCAAAATAGGAATAACAGAAGTCAAATCTGCATTACCGCATCTCTCCCCATAGCCGTTAATGGTGCCGTGAATCATGACAGCGCCGGTTTGTACAGCGGTAATCGAGTTGGCCACCGCCAGGCCGCAATCATTGTGCGCATGGATTCCCAGTCGGTGCTGTGGATGGCCGGATGCGGCCATTCCTTTTTCATCGATGGATTTCTGGACATCTTTAATGATGGAATCAATCTCAAAGGGCAGGGTGCCGCCATTGGTATCGCACAGAACCAAAAAATCCGCTCCCCCTTCTACGGCGGCATGCAGGGTTTTTAGGGCATAGTCGGCGTTGTGTTTATAGCCGTCGAAGAAATGTTCGGCATCATAGACAACCTCAAGATCGTTGTTTTTTAAAAAAGTGACGGTGTCACGGATCATGGCAAGGTTTTCTTCCAAATTGGTATTCATGACCTTTTGCACATGCAGATCCCAGGATTTGCCGAAAACGGCAACCGTCGGTGTCTTGCTGGTGATCAGCGCTTTCAGGTTGCTATCCTCTTCCGGTTGGATACCGGGTTTGCGAGTGGAACCGAAAGCGACCAGACGGGCCTGACGAAATTCCACCCGCTTGGCTAAATCGAAAAACTGCATGTCCTTGGGGTTCGAACCGGGCCATCCTCCCTCGATGTAATGTATCCCAAAATCATCCAGCCGCAATGCAATCTTGATTTTTTCATCGGCCGAAAAGGTGATGTTCTCTCCCTGAGTTCCATCTCTCAAGGTGGTATCGTATAGTAGAACTTCGTCCATTATATTTTTTTCCTATTTTCCGGTCGCAAAGAGCGGACGGTGGCTCCGGTTCGCCACATTTCTGAATTTTTAAGTGCGTCCAATTCCTTGTTTAGTTTTTCCCGGTAGTCCGGTGCGCTGTTGGCCTCAAGAACACGCCGGGTTTCTTCACCGGAAACGACTTTTTCATAGAGGGTGTCAAATACAGGTGCCACTGCATCCCTGAATTTCGGGGCCCAGTCCAGGGCACCGCGCTGAGCCGTGGTCGAACAATTGCCGAACATCCAGTCCATGCCATTTTCGGCGACAAGCCGAATAAGGCTCTGGGTCAGTTCTTCGACGGTTTCGTTGAAAGCTTCACTCGGGCTGTGTCCGTGTTTTCGTAAAAGATTGTACTGCGCCTCCATCACCCCCGCCAGGCATCCCATCAACACACCGCGTTCTCCCGTGAGGTCACTGTGAACTTCATTTTCAAAGGTGGTGGGGAATAAATACCCGGATCCGACGGCAATACCCAGTGCCAGGGTTCTTTCTTTGGCATTTCCTGTAAAATCCTGGAACACGGCATAACTGGAATTGATACCGCTGCCGTCCAGAAAGTTCAATCTTACGTTTCGGCCGGAGCCTTTGGGTGCAACCAGAATGACATCCACGTTTTGCGGGGGAATGATATGGGTTTGATCTTTGAAAACAATGCCGAATCCATGGGAAAAATAAAGTGCATTACCTTCATCCAGGCATGCTTTTACACTTGGCCAGGTTGTCACCTGTCCGGCATCAGAAAGCAGGTACTGAATAATGGTGGCCTTGGTTGCCGCTTCTTCCAGCGGGAATAGGGTTTCACCGGGGACAAAACCATCCGCCAGGGCGCGTTGCCAGGTTTGTCCGCCCTCACGCTGTCCCACGATAACCCGGATACCATTATCCCGCAGATTGAGGGCTTGCCCCGGTCCCTGGACGCCGTAGCCTAAAACGGCCACCGTTTCATTTTGAAGGACATCTCTGGCTTTCTGCAAAGAAAATTCGTCTGATGTAATCACGTCTTCAACTACTCCACCGAAATTAAATTGTGTCATGTTTACCTCTGTTTTATTGATGGGTTAATCGCTGCTGGTGTTCGAAATCAATACTTTTCAATTTGTGATTTGGTATTTTTTAATTG
>CAMYLH010000575.1 GCA_947259065.1 uncultured Desulfobacterales bacterium | reverse complement strand
TTTGGAGATGCAGAACATTATTCATGTTTTACATCTTAACAAAAAAAATCGGTTGTGTCCCGTACTTTTTTCATTTAATTGTATCCGAAGAACGGGGTGCCCGAATGTTTACCTTAGCAATATAACCGGGTTGAACACTGGGGTGTTCCCGGTGACCTCAGGGTTTGAATGCGTGCAATATGTTGT
Organism: uncultured Desulfobacterales bacterium; assembly: GCA_947259065.1. Classification (GTDB taxonomy): domain Bacteria; phylum Desulfobacterota; class Desulfobacteria; order Desulfobacterales; family JAFDCJ01; genus JAFDCJ01. The sequence goes on along the minus strand of CAMYLH010000575.1, from coordinate 2,713 downwards.
CAGAAAAATGCCCCTAAGGGCCTAAGGAGGTTTCATATGCAGTTATGGCAGCGATTGGCGTTGACTCTAGTCGCAATTGTGGTGGCCAGTTTTATTGCCGGTTTGATTTGGCATAGACTATTCGGTTTCGGCTTGCCGAGCTACCTTGGCGGTGTGATCGGAGGTCTGACAGCGGTACCGATTTGGGAGATTTTGAAGCGGATGGGTCCGCAGAAGAACTAAAATGAAACGCTCGCTGAAAACAGCAGTCACTGTGGCAGTGCTTATTTTTGCGGAATCTGCTTACGGCAGCAGGCGCAGATCATCCCCCTGACATTGCCTTCGACGAACTTGCGGCGGTAGTCTGAATACCGCTGACCATACCAGATATCCGCCAGACTGTTTGCGGTGAGATCCCCCATAATGCTGCGCTGCTCCCAATCGGCACAGCACTGTACCATGCGACCATCATAAAGAATGTAGATCTGCTCCATCAGCCGCCGGCACCAGGAAAATGACTCCAGCTGGTGTTCACCAACCGCAGCGTCCCGAATATTGTCTTGATCGGCCCGGTTTTCCACTGGTTCGATGTACAATTTGATCTCGCGGTCCTGCCAGTATCGGCGTATGAGGGGAATCTCGTCGTGGGTCTGAATGGAATCCACCATCACGATTTCAAGCCGCGGCAATTTGTAACCGCCCTTTTTTTTCAGCTCCATAAAGCGATCAATGTTTTTCAGGGTCTTATCGAGTGGGAGACCCATGATGGCCCAGTAAGCGTCCGCATTGAGGCTTTGAACCGAGATTTTGAGTTTGTCAAGCCCTGAATCGAGCAGGCCGATTGCCATGCGCTCTGTGAGGAGACCGCCATGGCTGGTGACCTTGACGTACTGCGGCCTTTGAATGCGGGTGCTGACGTATGCGACGCGCTCGGCAAGTTCACGATCCAGCATGGGTTCGTTCATCAGATATATCGAATAGCGCCGTATCCCAAGCTCTAGACACTGATCTACAATTGAGCGATACAGGTCCCAATCCATACGGCGGCCTTTGGGAATGTTGCGTCGGGTTTTGCCATTGGGGCAAAAAATGCACCGGGCATTGCATCCCGTGATGGTCTGTATCTGGACATGATCTGGCGCGGTGGTGACGGCGGCCCGATTTTCGGGTGGGTGGTTGGTTTTCTTCATATCTCAAGCCTATTGCAAATATTATTGGGGTGTCAAGACCGGGTTTGCTTCTTTGGTAATAGTTTAGCCACCAAGGCACTAAGCCACAAAGGCTGTAATTTAATTCTATTTTTTTTGGCGCTTGACACCAAACCCGCAGTTGCCTACATTGACGATTAAGTTTATTGAGTCAGTATCCAGGAGCCGAACATGGAAGTAGACCTGGCCGAAATCATAGAGAGCTATGTGGATGCGCACACCGACGATCTTTCACCTCTACTTGAAGACCTTTTGGCGGAAACCGAATCCATCACCGGACTCTCTCGCTGGAGTATCGGTAAAGTCGAAGGCAAGATGCTGCAGATGCTCATTAAAATTTCAAACGCCAAACACGTCGTGGAAGTGGGCACTTTTACCGGATTTTCAGCGCTGGCAATGGCGGAGGCATTGCCGGAAGATGGTATTTTGACGACCTGCGAAAACAGCAAGGCGTATGCCGACATCGCGCTGCGGTATTTTAGAAAAAGTCCGCATGGTAAAAAGATAAAGTTAAAATTGGGACCTGCTCTGCAAACCCTGGGGGCAATTCCGGACAACAGTCAAGATTTTCTCTTTATTGATGCAGATAAGCCATCTTACAGCCTTTATTTTGATGAAGCCCTGCGAATTTTACACCCCGGTGGGATTATATTTGTCGATAATGTGTTTTGGCGCCATAAAATTTTCAAGAAAAAAATTTCCAACGAAAACGCCAGAGCCATCGCGGCCTTCAATGAAAAAGTCAACCGGGAGAATCGGGTTGAAAAGGTCATGCTGAGCATTCGCGACGGTGTCTATCTGATCCGGAAGAAATAAATCATTTAGGAACCATTCTCATTTACAACCCCATCCAATTATGTTAGAGATTTTTTTGACACCTATTGTAAGGTTATTGCACTCCTTTCTTTTATCACAAAAGTGGGAACCGCTATGCGGCTTCTCTATTTTCAGTTGATCTCAGGTTTATGAAAGTGAGGATCTGATCTTGGCGGATACACCCATTCTACCAGAATCTAAAAAAGATAGCGGTCAAGTGCAGCGACAGGTCCGCCTTCCTTTCATGAAATCCTTGGAAATTTCTCTAAAAAGCATCAAAGTCCGTTTTTTTCGATCTGTCATTACCACCATGAGCCTGGTGCTGGCTGTTTCTTTTTTGAGTTTTGTCGGTGTCAGTAATGATGTCGCCAATGGCATGCTGGCAAAACAGGATCCTGAGCTTCGCCAGGTGCTGATTCGATCCGGCTATGACCTCGGACCCAAAGATAACACCGTGGGGAGCAGTCCCAAACAGAGGTGGCTTGTGATCCTGTCCCTTTTGGTCTGTGTCGTTGGAATTGTCAATGCCCAGTTGATGGCGGTGACGGAACGGTTTCGTGAAATCGGCACCATGAAATGCCTGGGTGCATTGGACCGATTCATTCTGCGGTTATTTATCCTCGAAGCCGGAATTCAGGGTCTGGCAGGTGCCGGAATGGGCGCACTGCTTGGCGCTGTCTTTTCCTTGTTTAACGGATGGTTGCGCTTCG
>CAMYLH010000574.1 GCA_947259065.1 uncultured Desulfobacterales bacterium | reverse complement strand
ATGGGACTTATGGGCCCTGTATGTTTACCCTGGACGATTCAGCCGCAGGCGGAAAACCAACCAAACTGGAGTGGGCGGCATTCCAGTTGGTCAATTTAGGCCAGACCTTCCATCAAGGTATCTCCTTATGAGCGAAATTTATCTTATCAGACACGGTCAAGCTTCCTTCGGTGAAGAAAACTATGACCGTCTGTCTGCCCTCGGGGTCAGGCAGGCACAGTGCCTGGCCAAGCATCTGGCCAGAGCCGGTAAATCATTTGACGGCGTCTACTGCGGCGAAATGGAGCGTCAGCAGAACACCGCCCGGGAATTCATCAACCATTACTCAAGCAAGGGGCTTGCAGTGATTGCACCCGTTGTTACCAAGGCCTTCAACGAATACGATTCTTTCGCTGTCTGGCAGGCCTTGATTCCAGAGATGCTCGCAGATGAACCTTCTATCGCCAAGGACCTGGATAAAATTCCCGCTGATCAAAAAGCATTCCAAAGGATTTTTGCACCACTGATGAACCGCTGGATTGCAGGAAAGTACAATGCCGACGGCATTCCGCGATGGGATGACTTTACCCGGCGTGTCAAGCACGGAATTGAAGAATTGACGGCCCGTCACGGCACCAACAAACGATTGGCGGTGTTTACTTCCGGGGGGCCCATCGCCGTGACGGTGCAGGTGGCACTCGGTTTATCCGATAAAAAAGCGCTCGAGATATCATGGCAGCTCTTCAATGCTTCAATCACCCGCATCAAGTATAACAGCCGGGGTATCATGTTAGCCGGGTTTAACGAGGTGACCCATCTGGAATTGGCGGCAGGAGAGGGACTTTTTTTGACCTACCGATAGGAGACCACAATGGACTTTACCATATCTGAAAAAATGAAAACCATCCTCGGGATGATCGATGAATTTGTGGACAAGGAATTAATTCCGCTGGAGCCGGAGTTTCTCACAAAATCCGCCCGGAGTCTCCTGCCGGTTTTTGAAGAAAAACGCAGAATGGTCAAACAAATGGAGCTGTGGGCGCCCAATCATCCCAAAGAATACGGCGGGATGGAGCTGAACTTGATGGAACATGCCCTGGTTTCCGAATCATTGGGTCGTAGCCCCCTGGGACACTACATATTCGGCTGTCAGGCGCCGGATGCCGGCAACATCGAGATCCTTCATCAATTTGGCAGTGATGAACAAAAAGAGAAATACTTGAGACCTCTGGTGGATGGCAAAATCCGCAGTTGTTTTTCAATGACCGAAGTGGAGCTGCCCGGTTCCAACCCGGTGATGATGGATACGACCGCCGTAAAGGACGGCGACGACTATGTCATCAACGGTCAAAAGTGGTATACCTCATCGGCGGACGGTTCTGAGTTTGCGATTGTCATGGCGGTCACCAACCCCGAAGCCGGGCCTTACCTTCAGGCCAGCATGATTATTGTTCCTGTCGATACCCCCGGTTTCAACCTGGTGCGCAACATTGCGGTGATGGGCCATGCCGGAGAGGATTATTTCAGCCACGCCGAAATTTTATATCAAAATTGCCGGGTGCCGCAAACCAACCTGCTGGGCTCCGAAGGCCACGGGTTTGTCATTGCCCAGGAGCGGCTCGGTCCCGGGCGGATACATCACTGTATGCGCTGGATCGGGATCTGCAACCGCGCCTTTGACCTGATGGTCGCCCGTGCCAGAGACAGAATTATTGCGCCCAACCGGAAACTGGCGACCAAACAAATTATTCAATCATGGATCGGCGAATGTGCGGCCGCCATCCAGGCGGCCCGTCTGATGGTGTTGCATGCCGCCTGGCGGATCGAAACCGTCGGTAAAAAAGATGCCCGCAAAGAGATCTCTTTCATCAAATTTGTGGTGGCCAATGTCATGCAAAAAGTCATCGACCGTGCGCTGCAGGTCCACGGCGGACTGGGCATGACCGATGATACTATTCTGGCCTTTTACTATCGGCACGAAAGGGCGGCCCGTATATACGACGGTGCGGATGAAGTCCACAAGATTTCGGTGGCCAAGCGAATCTTGAAGGAGTACGAAGGCCGGCAAGTACGGTAATGAACTACGCTGAATTTCAAAAGCAGGTCTGCCTGTCCAGGCAGGACATCTGTCGGCAGGCTTTTGCAGACAACCGCAAATCGATCCGGGTTAAAAAAGAAATCACCGTTGTTAAGAATCTTGAACGCATTTTTAGCGCTACGCTGAAGATCAGCAACAAGAAAGGCTTTCAGGCAATGAGCATGCGGGACCTCGGGCGGGAGACCAAGCTGAGCATGGGAGCCTTGTACTCTTATTTTTCAAGCAAGGAAGAGCTGCTTGCCATGCTCCAGCATCAGCGGCGTTCGATTACCAGACGTATTCTGCAAGAGAATATCGAAGAACAATCGGAACCTGCCGCCAGACTACGAACGGCGATTTTAACCCATCTTTATTTAAGCGAAGCCATGCAACCCTGGTTTTATTTTTCCTACATGGAGGCCAAAAACCTCTCCAAAGCGGAGCAGCGCTTGGCGGTCGCAAGCGAAAGATATACGGAACAGATATTTGCAGATATTATCACGCAGGGGCAAGCCAGCGGATCTTTTGTGACCCGTGACCCTCAACTGACAGCCAGCGTCATCAAAGCCATGCTACAGGATTGGTACCTGAAACGCAGCAAGTATGCCGGAAGAAAAATTTCGGTCGACCAATATGCACGCTTTATTTTGAAATTTGTGGAAAGCTTCATTTCAGACGTTAAAGAAAATATGCCATACAATGAGAAATCAAGTCTGTAGACTGTCAGAAAGTTGGGTTGATACACCGAAAACAATGATGAGAGAAAATTATCTTTGGAAGTGAACCATAGACACCGGGAGATTGATTGATGAACGATATCTATGAAAAACTGCGAGAACGACTTGACGA
>CAMYLH010000573.1 GCA_947259065.1 uncultured Desulfobacterales bacterium | reverse complement strand
GAACGAGGTTCACGACCTAATCGAATCCCAGAAACGCATTTTTATCCTTACGGGTTCCAGTGCAAGAAAACTACGGCAAAAGGGGATAAATTTGCTGGCTGGCCGGGCACTTACCTATCATCTGCATCCACTCACCGCAAAGGAGCAGGAAAACTCCTGGCAAATATCACAATCCCTACGTTATGGTCACCTACCGGCGCGTTTCAGCGAGCATGATCCACAAAAAAATTCATCATTTCGACGTTGAAAAGGGTAATTTAAGGCCTAAAACAGCCTTGTTTTTAAGCTCATGCCTTAGTTGGCGACGTTCTACCTTGGTCCGATCCAATTTCACAGAAGAAAAGTCGTCACATTCAAATGGTCTGGGAAACTGAAGGAAAAACTGAACACAAAACCGAAATCAAAGGCAAAGAAAAGACGCGTTAAGAGCATAAAAAAATAGGTTTCCGGAATGCGACTAAACACAAAAAATATTGAACTTTAATTTGCCATCGTATAATTCAGGGGGACAAAGACTTTTTAAGATAGGAGTTATGTATCACCATCTGCTGATATTCGGCTTTTTATGAAAAATCGCTGAAATAGAAATGGATAACGACTTGAAATATCTTATTATATTTGACTATGACGGCGTTATTGCCGACTCCCTGGACACAAATTTGAAAATCGCCGCACGAGCGTGTCAAATGATAGGATGTCCTGTTCATCCGTCACAGGCCGACATCGAGCGGTTGGAAAATATCGCCTTTGAAGACTTCGGACGTCAAATCGGGGTGCCGGAAAATAAAATTCTAAAATTCACCGAGATCGTATTCGATCTTCTTGCTCAAAACGCGATTTCTCCTCCCATTTTCCCGGGTATCAAAACGGTTATTCAAAAACTGAGAAGAAAAAGTCACCTGGCGGTCATTACCACGAATGTAACAATCGCCGTAAATCAGGTCCTTGAGAGTGGAGGGCTTTGTCACGATATTGATCTGGTCATGGGCGCCGAACAAAACGGTTCAAAATCAGAAAAGATTTGTCAGGCCATGGCAGCATTTAACGTCAGTTCGAGATTTACCTACATGATCGGAGATGCCGTCAGCGACATTCGGGAAGCTCACAAAGCAGGCGTAAACAGTATCGCGGTGAACTGGGGGTATCACCCCAAAGAAAAGTTGCTGCAGGCATCCCCGGGCCATATGGTAAACGCGCCTGAGGATATCATGGCGATTGTAAGATAAAAAAGCCAATTGACATTATTTGTTGCCCTTAAAAAGATCTGAACATGCAAAATTTACACATTGAAACACCATTGATAGAATCAGTTCCATTATCACAAAGAGTTAATGGGAAAGTGTGGCTTAAAGTGGAGGCCTTGCAACCCACCGGATCGTTCAAGTTGAGAGGAATCGGAAACGTATGCCAGAAATACCTATTAAATGGAGCCGGGAGATTTATCAGTTCTTCGGGCGGTAATGCTGGCATTGCTGTTGCCTATTCTGGCAGAAAACTTGGGATACCGGTAACAGTAGTTGTACCAGAATCGACAACGAAAAGGGCTATAGAGGCTATAAAACAAGAAAATGCCGAAGTCATTATCAAAGGTAAAACCTGGCAAGATGCACACAATTATTCAGCAACTTTGACGGATCGAAGTAGTGTCTATATACATCCTTTTGATAACCCATTGATATGGACCGGCCATTCAACCATCATAGATGAAGTAATAAAATCAAATCTATTCCCTGATGTTGTGATCTTATCAGTCGGCGGCGGAGGTCTTTTGTGTGGTACTATAGAAGGACTCCGCAGAAACGAAATGATCAATGTGCCTATTCTTGCTGTTGAAACCGACGGCGCTGATTCGCTGTCAGCATCTATCAAAGCTGGTCAACATATCGAATTAGAGGATATAAAAAGCATTGCCACCTCACTTGGAGCTAAAAAAGTTGCTACGGCAGCTTATGATTGGTGCCACAAGCATGAAGTGATTAGCCATGTGGTTTCCGATAAAGATTCAGTTGATGCATGTCTGCAGTTTTCTATCGATCATCGATTGTTGGTCGAGCCCGCATGCGGAGCATCGCTTTCGACACTTTATAATCCAGTTGAAGTATTGACGGATAAAGAAAATATTTTAGTTATCGTATGTGGTGGGGCAGGAGTAACATTTGCACAGATTGATGCGTGGAAACAACTATTGGATAACAACATAATCGATGAGGATGTGAAGGAAAGTGTGCCTTGAAATATTTATTATATAATTCCGATGATCTTTACCGTCTTGCTTTTTCGGATACGCATCGTTATCAATCATACTGCTCTTTGTGAATGTGAGATTCAAGATATCTACGTTATCGAAAATGAGCCTTAATTGCATTTAGCTGCTATTTATTTTTACTCTTGAGATGGCAAAAATTATATGATATCAGTTACATATCGTCACACACTTCGATAATCATCGAATTGCATATTGTGGCAAGATACATTCACCCCGGCATCCCAATATATTGGCCCTTTTAATTATCACAAAGTAGTACTTTTCTCTTTTTTCTTGACATAAAAATCTCTATAGAATAACAGAACCAGCATGTACGCCTAATGGGCACCATCTCCAGCTGAATCTGACCGTTACCGGAAAGTCTTGCTTCTGATCTCTCTGTATGGCACGTTTTAAAGACCTCATCTGAAAAAGATCCTGGTTTCCACCTAACATTAGCTTAGAAATAAGGTGAAGTTTCGATGGAGAACCCCCTCAAATTGTGTCTACATCGCTCCTGACAGGAGTTAAATGTCCTGTTAGGAGTCCATTTGTATTTCTAAAATTCCAACCTGCCCGAAACTTTAAAAGGAGGTGAACTGATGCCGACTCTGTTTGCTGTTTATAACTTGATAGATAAAGACAAAGCCGATAAATACGATCAA
>CAMYLH010000572.1:2926-3901 GCA_947259065.1 uncultured Desulfobacterales bacterium | reverse complement strand
AAATCCCAAATTTCAATATTCAATGACCAAAACATTCATCACAGTCGTATCGCATCGCTTCGCAAACCCGGCTCTGCCTGTGATGACGCAGTGGGCACGACCGTCGACGGATTATTTGTTTTGAATTTTGAATTTGGGTCATTGGAATTTGTTTGAGCCCGCCCTGGCCTCCCCACCGGCCTGTAAGCCAGTTAAGCCTGTGGGCTGGAAGCGGGCTCGTAGATCCTACGCCTCGGAGAGCGCGACTTGATGGGCATAAACCATTATCCGTAGCGAACTTTCGGTTCGTGTTAATAAATACTATCAGCGTTCATCCGGTCTGGGCCAGGGATTTGGTTTTTGGTGCTTGAAATTTTCATGATTTTCATTAAGCAGGTAATTTTTGTAAAATCAGTCAACTACTTATTTAAATGACGCAGCCCTGAATACCGCCGCCCTTCTCTTGCCAAATGTTGAACAATTTTATATGAATGGTGCGATTGCAAGAAATGTTTTTGACGGGAAAAGAAAATGAAGCCAGAGCAAATCTTTATAGAGCAGGTCGCCATTCTCACCGGAGCCGGGGAAGGCATTGGCCATAAGATCGCGCGCCAACGGGCATCCCTGGGTGCCGCTGTTTATTTTTCATATTTATGCCAACAGGTTCGATTGACTCAATTCATAACAAATAACAAATTAACCATTCAACCTATCTGAGGAAAGCTTTGTTGCAATGAGCCATTACGACAGTATTAGACGTGGGGTGTTGGACAGCAGCCGCTGGTTGGCCGAACATGGGTATCTGGGTCAATTGAGCAGTGGCGGAAATATCTCTGTGAGAGTGCCGGGCGAAAAAATCATTGCCATAACGCCTTCAGGAAAGTCTTACTTTTTACTGGAGCTAAACGATATCTGCGTCATTGATTTCGATCAAAATTCCATCGAGGGCAGTTTATCACCTTCCATCGAGGCCGGAATGCACATCGGTGTCTACAA
>CAMYLH010000572.1:0-2915 GCA_947259065.1 uncultured Desulfobacterales bacterium | reverse complement strand
CCCTTTGCCAGTGCGTTAGCAATCATCGACAAGCCGATTCCGGCCCTGTTTGATGAGATTACCGTTGAAATCGGCTACGAGGTGGATATCATACCCTATGCCTTTTCGGGCAGTACGGAACTGGTCGACAATGTCAGCGGCAAACTGGGCAACGCTTGTCACTGCTACCTCATTCAAAATCATGGCGCTTTGTGTCTGGGTACCGACATGCAGCGCGCGATGAAAAATGCCGAGCTGCTGGAAAATGTTGCCAAGATTTATTATCACGCTCTGGCGACCGGTGAGGAAATCAAAAAGCTGCCGCCGGCCGCAATCGATTACTTTGCGGATATGCGGAAATTGAGATTCAAATAGGCGGCATATGAGACGCTGCAAGACGATCTCAACTCAGACACCGAATTTCTCGATCGGATTTTAAATCTTGTTAGATATCCGTGGTGATCGAGGCATTTATCCCGCTTTTCTTACGCTTTCTGACGATAGTTCTCTCTTCTTCAGGAATAGGATGTGGAACGGGCTGGCCGCAAAGCGTCTTGACCGCACCAAAGCGAGGGGGGCAAGCTTCAAAGCAAGTCCCGCACTTTATGCATTTATCCTGGTCAATTACATGGATCCGGTTCTTCGCGCCGACAATCGCCTCCACCGGGCATCTCTTATGGCAAATCATACAAGCCTGGCACTTATCCGGATCGATATAGTACGAGACAACTTCACTGAATAGCTTGTCTATCTCCTCACTGCTGAAAAGTTTGTCATATTCTTCTTCGTTTTCAAGGCGTGACGTCAGTTTCTTCCTTTTCACTATCTTAATGTAGGGGATCAGCTTTCTAACTTCTGCAAGTTTGGGCTTTAATTCATCTTGGTTTATTTCGGTGCCGTTGCCAAGTGGTCCTAACTTCCTAACTTTCTTGCAGAAATCATCAACAACTTCCGTAAAACGGATTCCTTCACCGGAAGACATAAATTCGATGCTTAATCTTTGCGGGTTGAGCCCTATGTGCTCCATTATTTTTCGGCATAGGAGCACCATGTTCAGTGCATCGTAATTTCCATGGGTAATATAATTGCATTCATTGAGGCGGCAACCGCCGATAAACACCCCATCCATTCCATTTGAGAAGGCCCGCAGTATAAATTCAAGGTCGACTCTACCGGAACACATGACGCGAATAAGCTTGATTTCAGTTGAATATTGCAGTCTGGAAACTCCAGCCATGTCAGCAGCGCCGTATGCTCACCAATGGCAAACAAAACCTAATATTCTTGGTTTAAATTGAAGTCCTGTAGTCATTCGTTCTCAACTCCTTTGGGCCGGTATGCCCGTTGAGCCCGTTGGCCCGTTGAGCCAGTTTGGCCCGGTGATCCGTTTAGCCCGTTAACCGGCGAACCGGCTCAACCGGCTCAACCGGCTCAACCGGCACAACCGGTTAACCGACCGCTGCATCAATTTGGCTCAAGAGATCCTCATCGGTAAAGTGCTTTAGAAAAATCGCCCCTGTCGGACACTTTGCATTACAGAGGCCGTCTCCTTTACAGAGAACAGGATTAACCACTGCCTTATCGCCCACTCGTGTCGCCCTGAACTCTATGGCATGGTACGTACAGGCAGAGATACAAGCGCCACACGACATACATTTTTTCTCATTGACCTCGCAGACGGCGCCGGATACGGTGACGATATCATGTGAGAGCAGTGTTAAAGCCCGACTTGCCGCTCCATAAGCCTGGTTGATCGCTTCCGGGATATGCTTGGGATAGTGAGCCAATCCACAAAGATAAACGCCTTCTGTACCAAACTCGACCGGTTTTAATTTGACATGGGCTTCTTTGAAAAATCCATCCGGTCCCAGAGAGACCTTGAAAAATTGAGCGATTTCCCTGTTTCCCGCGGGGGGAATGACGGCCGCAGCCAAAGCAAGGAAATCGGCATCTATGGAGAGCTTTTTGCCTAAAATAAGGTCCGTCGCGGTAACCCGCAACATACGCTGCCCATCCTCCTCAACAGCTTCCACCTGAGGCTTATCATCCGGCTCGTAGCGGATGAACTTAACATCGTTATCTGCCGCTTCCCGGTAATAATCCTCTGCGAACCCATACGTTCTGATATCCCTGAAGAGAATGGTGATATCCATCTGGGGATTTATCTTTTTTAGTTTCAGGGCGTTCTTTATGGACTGGTTACAGCATATGCGGGCGCAGTAATCACGATCTTCCTGTCTGCAGCCGACACATTGGATCATCACCAGATTGCGGGAGTTAATCAGCCGTTCTTCTCCTTTGATGATCGAGTCCTCCAACTCAAGGTTGGTCATGACTCGGTTATCCTGCCCGTAAAGGTATTCGGCAGGTTTATATACATCAGCACCAACAGCGATGACGGCGGCGCCATGTTTGATCTCCGTGTCCCCCCTTTCAGACTTCACCCTGGTAACGAAATTTCCGACGTAACCGGTAGCCTCTGTGACGACGGCATCCGTATATACATAAATCGAGGGGTGCTGATATACCTTGCGTACCAGATCATGTAGATAGGCCTGAACATCCATCCCATCCAGCGTGTAATGGATTCTTCTCGCCGTTCCACCCAGGTCGGCATCCTTTTCCAGCAGATAAACCTCGTGCCCCTGGTTGGCGATGGAGAGAGCACACGTCATACCGGCGATACCTCCACCCACCACCAGCGCAGCCCTGTTGACGGGCAGATCAATTTCCTGCAGGGGCTCCAGATGGCGAACTCGCGCGACCGACATCCGGGTTATATCCTTTGCCTTTTGGGTGGCATCTTCCATTTCTTTCGAGTGGACCCAGGAGCAATGTTCTCTGATATTGGCCATTTCGAAGAAATATTGGTTAATTCCAGCCTCGCGCAGCGTGTCCCGGAATAATGGTTCAAGGGTCCGGGGGGAGCAGGCCGC
>CAMYLH010000571.1 GCA_947259065.1 uncultured Desulfobacterales bacterium | reverse complement strand
CCACTATCCGGGTTTGGCATCCCATCCCGATCATAAAATCGCCCGACGTCAGATGACCGGTTTCGGGGGTATGCTCAGCTTCGAAATAGATGCTGGTTTCAATCAGACCAAGCGGTTTATGGATCACCTGCAACAAATAAAGCTGGCAACCAGTCTTGGCGGCGTAACCAGTCTGGCCAATCAACCCATCACCAACACCCACGCCGCATTGAGTCCCGAAAATCGGGCCAAAGCCGGTGTCAGTGAGAGTCTCGTTCGGCTGTCCGTGGGTATCGAAAAGACGGATCTGTTAATCCAAGACCTGCAGCAGGCCTTGGAAACGATTTAGACATGAAAAAAAGACCTATCCGGATTTTGCCGATTATCATCTTCTCTCAATTTACCGGCACATCCCTCTGGTTTGCCGGCAATGCCATCATCGGGGATATCCAGCGCCAGTGGTCTCTCGGCGACAGTGTTCTGGGCTACATCACATCGGTGGTGCAACTCGGGTTTATCGCCGGCACCTTATGCTTTGCCGTCCTTGCCGTCTCAGACCGATTTTCACCCCGCAAGGTGTTCTTTCTTTGCTCGCTGCTGGGCGCTTTCACAAACCTGCTTATCTATCTGATCGCCGACGGCTTTGCCGCTTTAATGGTCTTGAGGGGCATGACCGGATTCTTTCTGGCTGGCATTTATCCGGTGGGAATGAAAATATATCTTTGTGGGCCTTCACCATCATTGCAGCCGGCAGCATTGGATGCATTGGCGGAGGTATGATTGCCAGAAAATGCGGCAGTGCCAAGGTGGCCTTCGTTCAGCTCGGTTTATCAGGAATTTGCTGTCTTCTTTCGGGTCTTGTTTTCCAGGCTCCTCCGGAACTGTTCTTGGCCTTCTTGATTTTCTGGGGTATCGTCGTTGTTGGCGATTCACCCCAGTTTTCAACCCTTGTAGCGCACACCGCTCCAAAAGAACTTGTTGGATCGGCCCTGACCATCGTCAACTGCATCGGTTTTTTCATTACCATCATCAGCATCCAGCTGATGACGGCGCTGATTCCCGTCATCCCGGCTGATTGGCTTTTTCTCTTTTTGGCAATCGGGCCGTTGATTGGGCTAGGATCTCTTCGTCAGTTGGTGCGCAAAAAGATCTGATGAAAGGTGAGAGTATCTATCGAAACCCTCCGCGCCGGTACAATCGCCACGACAATACCCACATCGCCAATAGTGGACGGTTTCTCAGCCGTGGTTCGATATCCACCGTAACCCCCGAGTGACGTTCGATCTTCCACAAAATGTAATCCACACCACCCTCAAATGTGGCCATGGCTTTGAGCAGTCTCAACGCAGACAGCAGTTTTCCCTGCATAAATCGCAGTCCCCATGTCAACCGACTAAAAAATCGTACCCGTGCAGGAATCTGCACGCGATAGGATATACCATCAGTACGATGAATCATCTCAACGGGAAAGACAACGGCGTTCATGGCGATGCGGGTAATTCTTTCGTAGTAATCCGGCGCTGCATCAAACAAACGGGCACTCTTTGCCGGCTGTTCGGCTCTGAGCTCGGCCCGGTAGGAAAGCTCTAAACCCCGGCACCACATCTGCCGGGCGCTAAAATCGGAGTTGACCCGGGGCAGCACACGCCGGATAAAAGTTAAGACAGACTGCGCAAACCCCTCCTCTATCAGCCTGGCCACCTCATGATTGCGGGCAAAGAGCAAAGCGGTGGGTTGGCAAAAGCGCCCCCAAAGATAAGAATGAAACCATCGCTTTGATGTCCCTTTTTGGAAATCCGACAGGGACAAAACCGCATATTTCGTCCGCACAACCTGTCCTTCAAATTCTCGCTCAAGGTAATACACATTGGGCGGCAGCAACACGTTCAAAAAAGTCTGGACGCGGCTCGTATAGGCTGCACGGTAGCGGTCCACCACCAAGTAGAGATCCACCAATCCTTCAAGATCATCTCCCGTGCGCAGACAGGAACCGTAAAACAAGACCGCCTGGGCAGCCTGGCCGTGACGGGCCACAATTTCGTCAATCAAGAGGCGCACCGCCGGCGAAGCAGACCGGTCGGCCCGGCGGCTGATCGCGGCAATTAGCTGAGAAGGAATATCCGTCATTATTCGATATTAAGTCAATATGGCATTTTGTGGTAAAAAAGTCTTGCCACCCAAACACAAACCAAGGTTGAGCGGTTCAAGGTTCAAGGTTCAACGTTCCGGGTTAGGTGACTAAAAAAGATGCTGTTCCGCCATATCGCACCACCGTGGGTTCCTGTCTATTCTCGGGCGTATAGAGCTGTCCGTCCAATGTAAAGCCGCCGCTAAGGTTCAGCTTTATTTCATGCGAATTGTGACTGTAGAAACCATTTTCCGGCGTTCCATGGGCTCCCCTGCGGCCTCGTAAGACGGACGGCAGTGCCCTCAGCAAATATCGCGGACGAGCACGGACGGCGGTGTAATGCAAAGGACCGGATTCACTTCCCCAGAAGGGATAAAGACCTAAAAACAATCTTTCCAGGGTACTGACGAGAACCACAAAGGAATCAAATTGCTGCGGTCGGTTGTCATCCACCGTGACGGTAACAGGCACAGGCGGTATGAAGTCACTGCCCCGGCGGGCCGCAGACCATAGAAACCGAAGGATCGTCAAACCGGGACCGACCTCACCTCTTAGACCTTTGGCATTCAGTTTTCTATGAAAGTATTGAATTCCCTGATAGATGGCAGAGGCTCCAAAAAACATTCCGTAACGCGTCTGATGACCAGGTGCCTGCACCTGCAACACCGGGCGGTCTATCACCCGGGGATTACCGGTTCCGATGGCGGCCCAGCGAAACAGATTTTGCAACGCTTTCGCCCGCGATCCTAGAAAACCCACATCCCTGGCCGTCATGCTGGCGGTACCCGATTGCAGCACTGTCAACACCGGCAATT
>CAMYLH010000570.1 GCA_947259065.1 uncultured Desulfobacterales bacterium | reverse complement strand
GTTTCACGCGGTGAAAGTTTCGGACTGGTGGGAGAATCCGGCTGCGGCAAAACGACACTCGGCAGATTGATCCTTCGTTTGATCGAACCGACCGGCGGTATGATTGAATTTGATGGGCAAAATATTGTTTCCTTAAGCCCCGCTGAATTGATGCCCCTGCGGCGGCGGATACAAATCATTTTCCAGGACCCATATTCCAGCCTCGATCCGCGCATGAAAATCGATGCCATCGTCACCGAGCCTTTGCGCGCCATTCAGTCATTGACACGTTATCAGCGCCGGGAAGCAGCCGCGGCGCTTTTGGAAAAAGTGGGGCTTCGCAAGACCGATCTGAACAAATATCCTCACGAATTTTCCGGCGGCCAACGGCAGCGGATCGGCATTGCACGTTCCTTGTGCGTGCGCCCCGAGTTAATCGTGGCTGATGAACCGGTCAGCGCCCTTGACGTTTCTATTCAGGCCCAGGTTATCAATTTGCTGGATGACCTGAAAGAAGAATTCAATCTATCCTATGTTTTTATTTCTCACGATTTGAGCGTGGTTGAACATATCTGCGACCGGATTGCCGTCATGTATTTGGGCACGGTTGTCGAACTGGCCACGACCGAGGATTTCAGTAACTCTCCCCGTCATCCATATACCCGGGCGTTGTTACTGGCCGTACCTTTGCCGGATCCGCACCGCAAGACGGAACCTTTCGCCATAGAGGGTGATGTGCCCAGCCCCATTGATCCGCCTACTGGCTGCGCATTTCATCCCAGGTGTCCATATAGGCTTGACCGATGTTCGCAACAAAAACCGCCCTTGGTCGAAGCTGCCGATGGTCATTATGTGGCCTGTTGGCTAAACGAGGGGAGAGGAATGACGAATGACGATTGATTCGTCATTCCATATGGGGAGGAAACCCATGAAAATTGCGGTTGTGGGTGCAGGCGCGATGGGCAGTCTTTTTGGCGCCCTGCTGGCCGAAGCCGGAAATGAAGTCTGGCTCTACGATGTGTGGCTCGAACATGTGCAAAGCATAAATCAAGCTGGATTGCGACTTGAATGGGAAGGCAACACCCGCACGGTTGATATCAGGGCAACCGCCGATCCACAGCAAATTGGACGATCTGAGCTAGTCATTATTTTCGTAAAATCATCCTGCACGAACTTAGCGGCGGAAACCGCGCTTAATTTCGTCGGTTGCGACGGCTGTGTGATGACCCTGCAAAACGGAATGGGCAACGCCGATGTCATCGCCGAATTTATCGAACCGGAACGGATACTGGCCGGTACGACCTCCCATGGGGCCACCTTGCTCGGTCCGGGAAGCATCCGTCATGCCGGCTGCGGGCCAACAACCATTGGCACATGGTCTCAAACTGAAGACGGACTGCTGCGCGCAGGACAATTTGCAGAGTTTTTTAACCGGGCGGGCATCAAGACTGAATCCGTGGCAGATGTGCGCAGGGTGGTTTGGAACAAGCTTCTGATAAATATCGGCATTAACGCCATCACTGCTCTGACCAACATAAAAAACGGTCAAATCCTCGATTTGGAGATTACCCGGGAACTTAGCCGGATCGCTGTTGAGGAGGCCATCAGCATCGCACGGGCCGAGAATATCCAAGTTGACGATGACGCCGTGGATCGCGTATTCAAAGTAGCCGAAGCCACCGCCATCAATCGGTCCTCCATGGGACAGGATGTGGACCATCGGCGCCGGACGGAAATTGCAGCTATCAACGGCTTTATCGTTCGCGAGGCCAAGCGGCTTGGCCTGCAGGCACCGGTGAATTTTGCGCTGACGGCACTGGTTGAGACATTGCAATTCCACTATCGATAAGCTCTGGTCGGATTGAAATATAGGGCAGCTGATATTTTGCTGGAGTAATGGAATAGTGGAGCGTTGGATAATCGAAATTCCAAATTCCAATTTCCAAATAACAAGCAAATCACAAATAACGAAATTCAAAATTCCAAACCTGTTTCGGTCATTGAAATTTCGAATTTATTTGTAATTTGGTGCTTGATATTTGGGATTTTGTTTGGCGGAAGATATTTTTAACTTGCTAAAATTAAGGAGAATTAAATGGCTGACAAAAAAGTAACAATCTTGGATGTTCAGCAGGCAAAGGATGAAGGTCGCAAACTGGTCATGATGACCGCGTATGACTACCCGTTCGGTCTGATGGCCGACGAGGCCGGTGTCGACATTGTCTTGGTGGGCGACTCACTGGGGATGGTGGTGATGGGTCTGGAGGGGACGGTCGAGGTCGGCATGGAGCACATGATTCACCACATTAAGGCGGTTGTGCGGGGTTGCAAAAGCCCCTTGATTGTCGGTGACATGCCGTTCATGAGTTACAACACCTCCATCCGGGATGCCATTCAAAACGCCGGCCGGTTGATGAAGGAGGGAGGCTGTGAGGTCATCAAGTTGGAAGGCGGCGTTGACTTCGCACCCACCATCCGGGCCATCGTCAAGGCCGGTATACCGGTACAGGGTCATATCGGGCTGACACCACAGACAGCCAGCGCTCTGGGCGGCTTCAAAATGCAAGGGCGCGATGCGACGGCTGCCAAACATATTATCGATGATGCCAAGGCCCTGGAGGATGCCGGTGTGTTCTCGATGATTCTGGAAGCGGTGCCGGCTCCCCTTGGCAAGCTGGTGGCCGAAGCGGTAAATGTACCGGTTATCGGTATCGGAGCCGGTCCGGATGTGGACGGCCAGGTTCTGGTTACCCACGATATGGTCGGATTGTTCGACAAATTCATACCCAAATTTGTCAAACAATATACCCAGATAAGACCCATTATTCTGGAAGCGCTCGGCGCCTATAAAAAGGAAGTTCAGGATAAGGTATTCCCCGGGCCGGAGCATTCTTTTAAAATGCCCGACGAAGCCTTGGCGCAGCTCAAAAAAATGATTGAGAAG
>CAMYLH010000569.1:2956-3543 GCA_947259065.1 uncultured Desulfobacterales bacterium | reverse complement strand
ATATTCGATATATTGAATTAAACCGGCTAGTTTTAAATGAAAATTCGGCTGATGTCAATGCAATTTTTAGGAGACGTCACCTCAGCTACAGGCAACTCGTCTTTCATGGTTCGGGATTATCCCCTCGGATGAAAGCGCTTATGCAAATCTTTGAGATGTTTGCGTGTGACATGGGTATATATTTGGGTCGTTGAAATATCGACATGACCGAGCATTACTTGAACAGCCCTTAAGTCGGCGCCGCCTTCCAGCAGGTGGGTTGCAAACGAATGTCTTAAGCTGTGGGGTGTGATTTTTTTATTCAGATGCGCCAGGTCGCCATAGCGCCGCAACAGTTTCCAAAAACCCTGGCGCGTGAGAGGTTTTGCCGCCCGAGCAACGAAGATATACGGACTGATTTGATTCTTCAAAAGGAGTATTCTCCCATGATCCAGGTAATACTCGATCTTTTCTTTGGCATGGAATCCAATGGGAACGATCCGTTCTTTTGACCCTTTGCCGAACACTCTGACAAAACCGGATTCCAAATTAACATTCTGTAGCTTCAGATGGACCAACTCAGATACTCTCAGGCCGGCAGCGTACAA
>CAMYLH010000569.1:0-2929 GCA_947259065.1 uncultured Desulfobacterales bacterium | reverse complement strand
TTTTTGGAAGATCAACCAGTCCGGCGGGATCATGTTTGAGTACTTTCTCCTGGACCGCAAAGCGGTAAAAGCCCCTCAGCGACACAAGATGCCTGGCTCTGGATCGAGCACCCAAACCGGCATTTCGCAGTGCGATCATATGCTTTAGAATTAATGCAGTATCGGATTCAGAAATACCGCGGGCACCGCTTTTTTGTATGAATTCCTGATACCTGATCAAATCTCGACTGTAAGATTTCAAAGTATTCCCGGAAAGCCCCTTTTCGACCAGTAGATAATTCAGGTATTGATCGATCAATATATCCATCGAGCGCATTTGGGATGGTAACATATTTTGACTAAGTCCGGGAGCAGTATCCATTGTTTGTCGTCGATGAACATTGAACCTCAGTCAGTACCGCTGAGTTTACTGACAAATCTTTGTTCGATTGTCAGGCTGCTCGTAAAACGATAGTTAAAATCGTTTAAGGTGTCAAGCAATGATAATCATTAACCGCTCACGGGTTCAGCGGAGCAGAGTTTAAAGGTTAAAGATTCTTTGACAACGCCAATACGTTTTTATTTATTGTCAGTTGAAAATCCGGTTGAATAAACTCATGGTGCCCTTCATTAAAGGGCATGAATACGAGTGAAAAGCTTTTCGCATCAATCTTGATATCACAAAATCTCTCCATAATTGTTTTACGCGGTTTCATAAAACCGGCTAAGGTAAGTTTTAGACATTCAACGGCTTCATTGATGGGTAATGTGGTGGCATAAATCCTGGCTTGCGGCAGTTCGGATACTAGTTTTTGGCGGGGCTGGGAAAGTGTGGTTTGAGTTGCCAGGTGCAGAAATACTTTCGGACGAACTTTAAAGGCCGGAATCCAAAATCGGAAGGGAATGTCTTCCCAGCCGTTTTGAACAACCCTGGGAAGATTGGCAACCGCAATCAAATCGGCATAGGATTCAAGGTTGATGCCTGAAAATTCGGCTTTTATGCGCCAGAAGGGCAGATAGATCGTACGGTCTCCTGTGTTTGGAAATTTTGCAAATTTTAACTGTTTCAGCCTTTTACCCACCGGGTACCATGCCGAATTGCAGTTTTTACAACCCAGCACCAATGTGTCACGTTCGCCTTCTAGATTCCATCCACAGTTGGGGCACAAGGCGGAAACAAAACGGATGTGCCAATGGGGACGATCTCCGCTGAATTCATCGAGATTGAAATTTTCCGGAAGCTTCGCTGATACAGGTTTGTTGAGAATGGCATCATATAATTTGTCTGTCAGATAAAACGGTGAGTAGATCAGACTGAGTGTCTCGCCGATGTTCGATTGATGTAAAATCGGCTTGGGCATGGATTTACCGAATCGTTCTTGGAATGTACTTAAAAACTTATCAAAAGACTGCTGGGGTTTGAGAAATCTACCGACCATCTCAGCGGTTGCAAAACGAAGCTTCATTGCCTGGCTGCGCACACCCACCGAAATGGGGAAAATGGATGCATCAATAGCCTGATGGCTAACGTCTACAAATCGATTCTGTATGCCGGATGGTCCACAGAAAAAGAGCATTCCCTTGAATCGCCAGTAGGGGAAATATACAATATTTTTGTTTTCATCGGGTGGATGCGGCAGCAGGTAGCGGAAAAAATCATCCGTCATCAAATACGAATTGACCCGGCAGTATTGACAGGCGAACAGGCGATCTGTTTCCTCTAAAATAGCAGGTGCCCCGCACTGGGGGCACTGATGTTCGATGAGAAAGTTAATCGTCGACTCCTTACAATTTATCTCCACATTCGTTGCAATAGATGGAATCAGACATATTTTCATTACCACATTTGGGACAGGATTTGGATCGAGTTTTCGCTTCTACAGCATGTCCGCAGCGGGAGCAAAATTTAGCGGTTGGCGTGAGATTTTTGCTGCAGGCGGCACATTGATTGAACACGAGTTGCTGATGGCCGCACTGGGGACAGAATTTGGCGTCAACTGGGATTGATTGGTGACAATCCGGGCAGGAAGTTGCCTGCTGGCCTTCCTCTTGCTTTGACTGTGGCAGCGCACCGGCAAAATACTGGGCAAACATCGCCGGCATCATGAGTCCCATCCCGGTGCCCATTCCCATACCGGCGCCTCCCTCAGCTTCTGATGCCTTTTCCATGGCCATGGCGCTTTTCATCTGCATGAGTTTGTTCATGTCATCGAAAACACCCATGCGGCTTCTGTCGTCAATCGCCTGCTGAACCTCGGGGGGCGGTGTGATCGCGTTGATGTAGAGATGGGTCAGGTTAATACCGAAATGGCTGAAATCTTCATGTAAACGCTTGGCAAGACCCTCTGAAAGCTCATCATATTTAGCGGGCAGATTTAGGATCGAATCGATGGTTTCTCCCATAAAATCGTTAAATCTGGAGACGATGACCCGGTTTAAATATTCTTCAACTTCTGCTGTTGAATACATACCCTGGGTCCCCACCAGACGGTTAATAAACAGAACCGGCTGCACGATCTGAAGATTAAAAACACCAAATGCCCTCAAGCGGATGAGACCCAGCTCGGAATCCTTGAATGCCACCGGATCACGAGTTCCCCACTTCAGATTGGTGAAAACCTTCAGGTTTACGAAGTACACCTCAGCTCGAAGAGGACTTTTCATAGCCCAGGGTATACTGGCTATTTTCGTCAGCAAGGGGATGTTTGCCGTTTTTAGCGTATGGCGACCCGGACCAAATGCCCCGACTGCTTTACCTTTATAATAAAAAATGCCGGCCTGGCTTTCCCGGATGGTCAACTGGGCGCCGTATTTGATTTCGCCCGATCCCTGTTCCGGGAGACGATGGACGAGTTCCTGGCCGGTTTCATCAAACCATTCCAGATTTTCCAAAAAAAGAATGTTATTGGTGCCCATATCAAACTTCTCCTTTTATCCCGATTTGTCAGTT
>CAMYLH010000568.1 GCA_947259065.1 uncultured Desulfobacterales bacterium | reverse complement strand
TATGCCCATCGGATTGATCGCCCTCGATGATCATCAAAGAATCGCGGCTTACAACCATATTGCTGAACGTGTGTTGCAGCTTTCGGTTCCTAATGTGATGGGCAAGAATGCCGATCAATCGCTGCCGACCCGCCTTTGGGAAATTGTGGAACGGTTCGATGACCGGGATCATGTCATTGAGGAAGAAATCGACTGTACCATCGCCGATGGCAGCGTCGTGCCGCTGGAGGTCGGCGCCAGTATCCTGCAGGATGCGAATGGAGTGTTTTTAGGATACATTGTGTTGTTTAAGGATCTAACGGAAGTGCGATCACTGCGCAGAGAAATTGCCAGAAGCCAGCGCCTGGCGTCCGTAGGCAGACTGGCCGCCGGTGTGGCCCATGAAATCCGCAACCCGTTAAGTTCGATTAAGGGCTTTGCCACTTACTTTAAAGAACGCTATCCGGATGCTCCGCAGGATCAGAAGACGGCAGATATCATGATCGCCGAAGTCGATCGCTTAAACCGGGTTGTGGGCCAACTCCTTGAGTTTGCCAGGCCGGTGCCGCTGTCGCCCAAGTTGACATCGCTCAAGGACCTTGTTGATAATTCCCTTAGATTGATTGAACAAAAGGCAATAGGAAAAAAAATCACTGTAAAAACGCTTAATTCGGCAAAAATAGACGAAGCAGTGATTGATCCGGATCGCATCAACCAGGTGCTGTTAAACTTATACCTGAATGCCATCGAATCGATGGAGCCGGGCGGAGAACTTGGCGTCGAACTTTCAGCCGGTGATAAAGACCACCGTATCGAAATTAGGGTTTCCGATACCGGTTGCGGCATCCCCGCAGAACATTTATCCAGGATATTTGATCCCTATTTCACCACCAAGTCAGCCGGAACCGGGTTGGGGTTGGCGATTGCGCATAATATCATGGAAGCTATGGGCGGCAAGATGAACGTTTCAAGCAGACCGGGAAAAGGAACGACTTTTTGTTTAACCATACCGATATCGGACAACCCTTAAAGGCAAATCGAAGTTTACGATACCTAATCCGGATAGACCATAAATAACAAAATACAAGCACCAAATAACAAATAAATTCCAAATTACAATAGCCAAATTTCAAATAAGATCAAAAGCCAATTGTTTGGAATTTTGAATTTCGGTCATTGTAATTTGTTTGGTATTTGTGATTTGTTATTTGGAATTTTTTAATTGCTGAAACCTGAAACCTTGCGTTCCTTACAACATGTTGTCGGATAAAGGCCCCTAAGGGCCTAATCCAAGAAAGTAACGACTTATGAAAGATAGAAGCAATATTCTGGTTGTCGATGATGACAATGCCCATCGCATCATGCTGCAAACACTCATCGGGGGATGGGGATATGAGGTGGCGCAGGCCGATGACGGTGCCGCCGCCATTGAACACGTCAAAGAGCAATCCTACGATCTGGTACTGATGGATGTTCGCATGGTCCGGGTCTCAGGGCTGGAGGCGCTGGTCCAGATCAAATCCTATAACCCGGCCATTCCGGTGATCATCATGACGGCCTATTCATCGGTGGACACCGCCGTCAAAGCTTTAAAGCAGGGCGCGCACGATTACCTGACCAAACCCCTCGACTTCGACAAGCTGAGAATAACCATTGAAAGAGCCATGGAACACACCCGGCTCAAGGCGGAAAATCGCCAGCTCAAAGAAAGCCTGGGCAAACATTTTGACCGTCAGAATATCATCGGCCAAAGTCCGGTCATGATAAATCTTTTAGAAACCGTAGCCCAGGTCGCCCCATCGGAAGCCACCGTTTTAATCGCCGGCGAATCCGGCACCGGCAAAGAACTCATTGCCGGCGCCGTCCATTTCAACAGTTTTAGAAAGGACGGCCCCTTCGTTAAACTCAATTGTGCGGCCATCACCGAAACACTGCTGGAATCCGAACTTTTCGGCCATGAAAAAGGCGCCTTTACCGGAGCGGATCGCAGAAAAGAAGGACGATTTTATCAAGCCCATAGTGGCAGCCTGTTCTTAGATGAAGTCAGCGAAATGTCCTCGATTATGCAGGTTAAATTATTGCGGGTCCTGCAAGAAAGAGAGTTTTCCCGCGTTGGTGGAGAAAAAACCATCCAGGTGGATGTCAGGGTCATTGCCGCCACCAATAAAAATTTAAGCGATTTGATCACCAAAGGGCAGTTCCGGGAAGACCTGTTTTACCGGCTCAACGTTGTCGATATGCAAATTCCTCCTCTGCGTAAACGACAGGAAGATATCCCTCTGCTCGCGCAGCATTTTCTGGAAATGTTTGCCGCTAAAAATCACAAAAAAATAAAAGGCTTCACCCCCCAGGCCTTGGATCTCCTGATCCGGCATGACTGGCCGGGAAATGTCAGGGAACTCATGAATGCAGTCGAAAGGGCCGTGGTGTTGTCGCGATCGGACTACCTTTCTGAAAATGATTTTCCCATGCTTGCCGGCACAGCGTTAGTTGACGGAAGGTCATTGGGGTCAGCAATCATCGACATTAAGGGCGATAAATCCCTGGAAGAGGTGCAAAAGGCGACCATATTGGAAACCCTGGAAGCTGTCGGTGGAAACAAGAGCAAAGCGGCACGTCGACTTGGGATTACCCGTAAGACGCTGCACAAGAAGCTTAAGGCGTATGGGGTGATGAAGTGAGAATGCGGAAGTCGGAATGCAGAATGGGGAATGAGGCCTCCGACCTCTCCGAGCTATAGGATCTACGAGCCGGAAGCCGCAGGGGCAATAGGGGCCTACGCCCCGCATTCCGAATTTCGTATTCCAAATTAAAAATTAAAAATTGAAAATCTCTCTGTTTTCCGTCATCTGCTTTCTGTCTTCCTCCTTCTGTCATTTGTCATCTGTCATCTGTCATCTGTCTTCCGCCTTCTGCCCTCTGCCCTCTGCCCTCTGCCATCTGTCATCTGCC
>CAMYLH010000567.1 GCA_947259065.1 uncultured Desulfobacterales bacterium | reverse complement strand
AATGGTGCCCCGGTCGGCATCCTGAAAGCGTCCCGGCTTATCATTGTCCGCCCCGGTAAAGGCACCCTTTACATAGCCGAACATTTCGGATTCAAGCAGGTTATCGGGCAGTGCCGCGCAGTTGACTTTGACCAGCGGTTTTTTGGAGCGCGCACTGGCATTGTGGATGACTTTGGCGAGCACATCCTTGCCGGTGCCGGTGGGACCTTCAATTAAAATGGTTGCGTCACTGGCCGCCACCACGGGAATGATTTCAAAAATTTTCTGAATGGCCGGGTCCTTGCCGACCATGTCATAAAAGGTATAACGTCCCTTTATTTCGCTGTTAAATTGATACTTTAGCGATAAATCGGTAATGGTTGCCAGACCGCCGACGATGCGCCCGTCCTCATTTTTAAGGGCCATGAAATTGGCCTGTACCGGTATGATCTGTCCATCTCGGGTTCTCACTTCTCCTTCGGAGCTCGAACGGGCCTGACCATCGGCAATGGTTTCGTTGAACAGCAACATCCCCGGACTGGAGGATTTACCTAAAATCGTGCGGCAGGATTTTCCCAGGACATCTCCCCGGCTAAACCCCGTAATGGTCTCGGCTGTGTGATTGAAAAAGGCAATATGCCCGCCGCGATCCACGGTCAGAACGCCGATATCCAGGTTGTCCAGGATGAGTTTTAAGCGGCGGTCATCATGCCGTACGCGTTCAAGCAAATCTTTTAAGGCCGAGTGGTCCTGGAAAATTTCGATACAACCCGATGGCAAGTTGTCCGGACCATAGACGGGCGAAACAATCCTGGTGATATTGCGGGTTTCATTATCCTGACCAGTTACCTCGATATCCATCCCGCCGGATTTACGGATATTTTCCGCCGCTTGCGGATAGGCGCATTTTCCGCCGCAAAGTGATTCCATCAGAAGGTCGGTACAGTTTTTACCGACAAGATCGGAGGCCTTGTATCCCGTAATCGCTTCCGCCGATTGATTCAAGGCAATAATTTTGCGCTCCGGCGACAGTACCATGACTCCCATGGAGAAATAATCGAAAATATCGCCAAGCTGGCTGTATTTAATGAGGATATCATTCATACGTCATTACCGGTAATGTGACAAACCTAAGTTGTAAATCTCAATTCTATCTGTATGCAACTGATCGAGCATTAAAGAAATCCCAAGCACCAAATAACAAAATACAAACAATATCCAAATTCCAATCACCAAAAATCCAAACCTGTATTAGCTCGCGATTAGCTCATCGTTTGGGAACTCAGAGTCGAACAATTCCCACTTGCCAAACTCAGGGTTTGACTACGTTATTAGCTCAGAATGAATGTTGCCTAACTAAAGTAACAACGTCGAGTTTTGAAATTCGTTTATTGTGATTTATTTGGAATTTGTGATTTGTTTTTTGGGATTTTAGCATCGTTATTTTTCAACCCTTTGGGTATTCTAATCACAAAGGTAGACCCGACACCGACCTTTGATTCAGCAGTAATTTCACCTTTATGCTCGTTGATGATTTTTTTAGTGATCATCAAACCGATGCCGGTTCCGTCGGTTCCTTTGGTGCTGAAAAAACCTTGAAAAATTTTTTTTTTGACCTCCGCCGTCATCCCGCAGCCGGTATCCTCAACCTGGTATTCCACTCCCCAGCCGCGCCTTTTTATTGCGCGAACCGTCACTTTTTTTTCTTTTTTGGCGGGATTATCGATGCAGGCATCGAGGGCGTTGGTCACCAGATTGAGCAGGCTATGGTGGATGAGGTCGGGATCAAAATGACAGGGA
Organism: uncultured Desulfobacterales bacterium; assembly: GCA_947259065.1. Lineage (GTDB taxonomy): Bacteria > Desulfobacterota > Desulfobacteria > Desulfobacterales > JAFDCJ01 > JAFDCJ01. The sequence continues at coordinate 1,153 of CAMYLH010000567.1, read as the reverse complement.
GATGCATCCTTTTCGAATTGGGTACTTAAATTAATGCCATGCTCTTTGGCGCGGGGACGCATAAGGTCGACAACTTCCCGCAGAGGTTGATTGGGATCACACGCCTGAAAATCCGGTCGGATGTCTTTGGCATAATTCAGAAGATCCATCGATAAGTTGGTGATCTTGTCTACATTGCCCTTGATCATTTCCCAGCCCTGCAGCAGATACTTCTGCTCGCTCAACTCAATGCCCTTTTCCAGCACAAAGGCGCCGCCTTTGAGACCCCCGGTAATATTCTTAATGGCGTGGGACAGTCCGGCCACGGTTTGTCCGATGGCCGCCAACCGTTCGGCCTCGACCAGCTTGCGGGTCTTATCGCGGACAAGTTGCTCCAGATTGTGAGTATACTCATTGAGCTTTTGGCGCATGGTGATGCGCTCCAGGGCTCTATTTAAGGCGATTTCCAGAACCTCATCGTTGATGGGTTTGGTCACAAAATCCGTGGCTTCATATTTCACACTTTTGATGGCCAGATCCATATCACCGTGCCCCGTAATCATGATGACTTCGGTATCGGGGCTGATCTGCTTTAGCTTGCGCAACAGCTCGATGCCGTCCATTTCGGGCATCTTTATATCGGTCAGCACAATGGGTGGCCGCAACGCTTCAAACGTACGCAGGGCTTCCACACCGGTGGCAGCTGTATGCACCTGATACCCCATATCCGCCAGCAAAATACTTAATACCTTGCGAATACCCTCTTCGTCATCGACTAACAGAATCGATTTGTCCATCAGTCCTCTCTGGCGATCGGAAATCTGATAATAAAGCTGGCACCTCCGTTTTGTCCGCTAACGGCCTGGATACTGCCCTTGCAATCTTTGATAATGCCGTAGCTGATGGAAAGGCCCAGCCCGGTGCCCTGGCCGACTTTTTTGGTGGTAAAAAAGGGCTCGAATATCCGCTCCAGCATCGACTGCGGGATGCCGGATCCCGTGTCGGTTACCTCAACGCTGATGAGGTTATCAGCGGTGCTGGTTTTCAATGTGATTTTCTTCTCGCCGGTTAGATGGGACTGGGATTGCCATTTTTCATCGATGGCATGCCGGGCGTTTATCAATAGATTGATAAAAACCTGCTCCAGGCGATCGGGATCGGCCAGAATCAGCGG
>CAMYLH010000566.1 GCA_947259065.1 uncultured Desulfobacterales bacterium | reverse complement strand
TACAAATGGTGAAATGAGATAATCAGAACCTCGGCTAAACTTGTGATATGTTCTAAAATTAATCCCAAATTTGACAGAGTCCCGGTAAAGATAGCTTGCCATTCTATTTAATTCGATGATTATCGAAGTCAGTGATGATATGTACTGATATCATATTGTTTTTGGTCTCTCCAGAGTGTAAATAGATAGCAGAATGCAGAATGTTGCATCATTGAGAAATGAGCCTAATTTTAATTTTTTGCATAGGGGTATCGTAGGGAGGCGCAATTCACTGAACCAGAGCCTCACGACTTATAGCCTCTATGCGCGTTAAAATGAAGAAAAGTTAGCAAAACTAAAATCTTTTTGTTTAATTCTTATATCTATTCCATTCTTGAAATCGGCTATTTAAAAACAACTCGATTTTGTAATGCTTAGGATCAAGCTGGATTTCTATCATTTCTTTAACCAGGGTCTCCTTTTCAGCTTCTAAAAATCTGGCTTTTTGGGCTTCCATCTTGGCATAATTTTGAAGATTTTTAGACTTGGATTTGCTTAATAAAACCAGCTTTAAATCACATTTTTTAATTTCTCTGAAAATACAGCTTCCGTAATATTTCGCTATTCCCCCCTGATCACCTGAAAAAACGGTCGAATTTAGCAGTCCTATAAAAGCAAAAACACCTACGATTAGGCTTATGGTCAATACTTTGGCTTGCATCTCAACCTCCTTTCTCTGTTGGCTAATACTAACCTGCTTGTTTAGTGAAAACGAGGCGATGAGGTGTTATTTCATGCGAGTGTGCTGATAAAGCCTCTAAGAGGTATATAATGCCCTCAGAGGCCTACATATCGGCATTTTCTGGTAACCCTTCATCATATCTCCATTAATGTTAAGGGTTAAAGGGGACTGGTTTTTAGATAGTTTAGCTCGGATGTCGCTTCGGTGCAAAAGGAGAAGGAACTCAGCATTAGGTTCCGGATAAGAAAATTTCGAAAGAGATGAGGTTTAGCGTTTCGTTTCCGATCAGGACAAGATGCTTGATCACGAATTGTTCTATATCACTATTTGATTTTGGCATCTTTGTCAAGAAATTACTCAATAGTGCTACGTTGTAGTAATCAAGAAGACTGGTGCATGGGGATGCTGTAGAGAAGATAACTTGCCATAATATGTAATTCGACCGTTATCGAAATCAGTGAAGATAAGTTCTCGATATCACACATTTTTTAGGTATGTCAAATGTAAAGATTTATAGATATATTCAATCTGAGGCTTGAAAGTATGCGTTGGAGAGATATATGTAAGATTTTTATCTCGAATTAATTCTCGTATAAATAGAACTTTATTGTCTGGTTAATGTTAATAAAAACATCATCCCCCCCGCCGCATCACACGTCCTGATTACAATTTTATTGCACTTTTCGCCTATTTCTCCGGTAGAAGGATACCAGTCAAATGCTGCCTTTCCCTACCTGAAAATCACCTTCAACCCCCAGATTTTGGACCACGCTCAGGTGGTTGAACGAGTTGGGGGTCAAATCTACGATTGACTTTTACAAAATTTCACCAAAAGTCAAACGTAGACTTGACCCTTATATCGAAAGATTGCGTCTGCTGCACAATAGTCTCTGTATTAAATTGCCGGGTTAATAGTCACCTTAATAACCTGGATTTCCTGGATTACCGGATAAGATCCTTCAACTCCTGATACTGTGTTTCGGAGAGAACGGAATACCGTCCCGGTATTTGGTTATCTTCGTCACCGTCATCACTTACGATGCAAATGGTCTGCCGGCCATCTACAGTGGCAGGGCTGATTCCCTCTGGTTGAATTTTAACGTCATCTTGTTCAATGTCGAAACATGACACTTGGATGCAACGCTCTTTGCCATCCCAAAACCAAAGAAGAAACTTGGATATAGTGCGAGTTGTAGTAAGGTCGCAGTCAAACTCCTCCTGCCCGGAGACAGTTTTGCCGCTGATTACGAGGTATCCTCCCAGATCGGGTATATAGGAGAGCGACCGGATTCCGCCCTTTTTCAGGTCCAGGGGGACAGAATTAGCGAACACGCCATATTTCCCGGGATCAATGCCGTAAGCCCGTTGCAGACCATATGTCCTGACGACCATGGCTTTACCATCCACTATAGGGCTGCGCAGGCCGATCAGGAACTCATCATCCTGATTGGCAAAGCCTTCGATGTTGAACTCTTCATCAGCAAAGTCCTTGTCCTCCAGTTGAGGATGTTTGGCCTGCAGGGCCTGCTTGACACGTTTCTTGAGGTGCTCGGCGCCCCTTGCATCCTGCAATTGGGACACGCTATCGCCACTAAGCTGGAAGCGTGCGATCCGTCTGGCCGTGCTGTCATCATCATCATCGTCCGCGCTGTGGGATGAAATAGCGTAGATCCAATCTCCCGATAGGGCCACACCTTCCAAGTCGTCCAGCTCGGGACTATCTGGAAAATCGAGCTTTTGTGAATGCAGTTTGCCGTTATCCCCCATCTTTGCAACAAACAATGCTTTTTGTGCATTGGTATCGTTGACGATAACAAAGCGTCCATCCGGATGAGAAAGTTGAGCAATTCCAGATGGTTCGGAGAGGAGGTCGTTTCCGGTTCCAACGAACTGTGTAAATCTGATTTCAATCATCTCTTATCCCTTAATCTGTTAGCTTGCAGACGGTTTCCCGGTGTTGAAACTTATTCTTCGATTGAACCACATTGTGCTTGTTATTCATCATTAGCCTACTGACAGTTCTTCGACACCGACACAAACTGGCAACACATTATACCCGAAAATTTTGGCTCTGTACTGTTGGTCATCCCACCTGCCATTAGCGTTAATTATAAGACATTGCTTTTTCAGTACGGATGAATCGAAAATGTTGAAGTGGCCATTTACGCAAACAATATCCATCTGGATAACCAAAGCCGGTTTTGCTGTCAAGATTAT
>CAMYLH010000565.1 GCA_947259065.1 uncultured Desulfobacterales bacterium | reverse complement strand
AATTGGCGTTTCGAATTATAGGTGATTAAAAAAAAACGTACAAACACCTTTTTGACCAACAATTCAAGTCCAATACCATTGTTCATTCCTTGACCCGTCCATTTGTGACGGGTTTTTAATTTAAAATTGATTAATGACGACAGAAATGTAAAAATTAAAGATATGGCAGAAGTTCAGTCACCCGGAGACGAAGGAACCATAAAAAGGAATATGAGGTTTAACCTATTACTAATTTTCCAATCCTGCCGGGTATTTAAGTTCGTTTTCTATTTTATTGTAATCGTTAGATATTTTATCAAGAACAAACTCCATCTCTCACAAAGACCAGTTGCCGAGTCTTGAATAGAACCAAAATCGTACACATTATTGGGATATTCATTAATTCTCATTTCTAATCAGGGAACATCGGTTTCATGTAATTATTGGATATTCTTCGTGCTGTTGTTTATGCATCTTTAGGGTATTAGGATTGGCTAACAAATGTATGCTGCCTATTATAATCTAAAAGAAACACCCTTTAATCAGTCAGTAGATTCTAAATATACCTGGCTAAGCGAAAAACAGTCAGAGGCTTTAGCTGTCTTTAAGCAGAAATATCTTGATAAAAAAGGATTTTTTTTGATTACCGGGGATGCCGGCACTGGAAAAACGGCCTTTATTAAGAAACTTTTAGCTGAAATTGAATCCAAAACATTCGTCGCAACGGTAACAGATCCTGATCTTGATGCGCTTGATTTTTTCAACTGGCTGTCAGAAGAATTCAATTTGAACATCATGTTCAAGAGTAAAGGAGCTTTTTTAACCCGTTTCAAAAGGTTTTTACTCGAAGCCAATCAAAAAAAGATAAATGTCACCTTAATCATTGATGATGCCCATAGGATCAATCAAGAACTTATCGAAGAATTATTGACGCTTTCAAATATCAAGAAGACCGGCAGCAAGCTTTTGAGTATATTTTTTGTCGGACAATCAGGTCTCAATAAAATCTTACAGAAAAAACAAAACAGCGTATTTAGAAAGAGCATCGACGCTCATTTTCATCTAAAGCCATTAAAAGAAGATGAAATAGTTCAACTCATCTTATATCGTCTCAAAGTGGCCGGTGCAAAGGCTGAAATATTCAGTTCAAGGGCTTTTCATGAAATCTATCAATTTTCTGCGGGTTATCCAAGGATGGTGGTCAACATCTGCGATCGGGCAATGATAGCGGGATGCGTCACTGCAACACAGATCATTGATAAGGATTTGATAATTGAATGCGGTAAAGATCTTCAAATTGGCGGCATCAAAAGGGAAATAAAAGGTGTCGATCATCTCATTGAGATACCTGGATCCAAGGTACCAACAGCAAAAGTCATCAAAGAAAAAAAAAAGGAGATCAAAAAATCGCTCTTAGGAAATTTGAAAATCAGGATTGCGCCGGTGTCCCGGACAGCTATATTACCTGTATTTTTAGCGATTTTAGTTATCGTTGCCATTTACTTTATATACCAATTCAAATCAGCCTTGCTGTCCTGGGCGAGCATCAACCTTGATCAGAACAAATCAACCTCAGTGCAGAGCGAGCCTTCCGCTTCCAATGTCACACAGCCAAAGGAAACTGAATCTGAAATAAAAGTGCTATTGTCTGCAAATGAGGAAGAAAAATCAAATCAATTAGTGGACCAACAGACAGAATTATCCAATGAAGGGTACGGGTTAGACGAACTCGAAATTGATGAAACGATTATTACCTCAGACCATCAAAACGCTCCAACTGCTGAGGAATCACCCGTTGAACCCATGATTGTTGGCGACTTAGCAAAAGTTGATGTGAGTATTGAGACTGTGCCAATCCAATCGGATACTGGAACAACCATTCCATCGGCCTCGCAAAAGGAAGATACTGAGATATTTCCCGAGAAAATGGGCAACGATATCGAGCAACTTCCTTTAGAGCTACCCGAAATTGAAACCGACAAAGAATCAACAGAGAGAGAATTTAAAATGTTATCCCGCCGCTTAGCCTTAAAGTTAAAGCTTTCGGAAATAGAGCGGCAGGAGGAGGATATTCAAGAGCTCCGTCTTGAGCTCAAAACCGGAAGGGTGATAGGTGCACCACCTGCGAACGATTCAAAGGCAAGAAAGGATGTTCAACCTATACAATCGCTGGCAAAAAAACGATATTTACCGGAAAAAGAGCGGCAGGAAGCGGATATTCAAATAATCCTTCCGCCACCCACCACTGAAAAAGTGAGCGATGCACTACCGACTGATGATCCCGACTCAAGCGAGGATGTTCAACTTTTTCAACCAGTGGCAAAAATACTGGATCCACCGGAAAAAGAGCGACTGGAGCCCGCTACAGGAATAGTCCGACCTGAGCCTGATCTTGAAAAGATTAGCGACGTTCAACCGGCGGCCAATTCCAAAGCAAAGATAGATGTCCAACCCCAGCAACCAACAGTTAAGAAGCCCCCGGCACTGGCCCCTCCAGCAAAGTCTGATTTAGACCCGGCAACCAAACCACAGATAGAGCCGGATACCAAAGTTGCCGCTCTGGGTCAAGCAACCAAGGAGGACGATCTTCGTGACCGTGTAAACCTGAAAGAGCGATTAAATTCTTTCCTGGAGGTATATTGTCGTACATACGAAGCGAAGGATTTGGATCAATTTTCCACCTTCTTTTCTCCGGATGCCCGAGAAAACGACAAGCCTTTTTTTAACTTGCTGCCAAAATATCGCCGCAATTTTGAAGTCATCGAATTTATAAACTATCGGATCGAATTGCAAAAATATAAATATAATGACGAGCAGGGTACGATAAACATCGAGGGAAGATTTTATTTAGAATGGCTCCCCGGTGGTACCAAATGGAGGCGGAATTCAGGTAAAATTTTTATGGAACTGCAGGAGTCCGGTACCTCATATAAAATAAGCAGGCTCGATTACTACGGTGA
>CAMYLH010000564.1 GCA_947259065.1 uncultured Desulfobacterales bacterium | reverse complement strand
GCGTGAGCGGTGCCTTTACCCGGAAATTGCACCAAGCTGTCTTTTACCTTTGATGCTGTTGCGACCCCAGACCCAGTCAATCGCACCAGCCCACACGCCAGAGGCCACAATAGCGAAGGCAATTCGGAACCCCTCTTCTTCGCTGGTCCAGTCTACAAAAAATCTATATGGTTTTCATTAACCCAACACTGAAAATGAGCTGTCCTGGATGACCTCCCGATTTCGAGAAAAAAAGCCGGTATCTATGGTAAAATCAATATTGCGAAGTTTTACTTGGACAGGCTCTTTGTCATGATCGTTACCTTTTTCACAAGCATCTATGATTTCAGATAGCAATTGGCCGATTACAGGACCGTTTTTATATTGATTCCCACTAGTACCGATGGCAAGGTAGAATCCCTTAAGATCTGATTTGTCGTAAATCGGTATCCAGTCATCAGTCACATCGTAGAGATCCACAATCCCTCTCGGATTGCTTGGAATCGGAAGAGACGGAATTCTTTTCGCCAACCGGTACACTTGGGCATGGTACTGTTCAATGGTTACATCCTTATTGAAGTCATCCGGATCATTGATCCATTCTTTTATATCACACTTCGGATCCTCACTGCCCACTAGGATCTTGTTGCCGGTTTCAGGACGATGGTATCCGGATATGTCGAGGTCACCGACAACAAGGCCCTCTTTTTCATAACTGAACTCCTCAGGAGATGGCACAAAGTGGACCTCGTGGCGCAATGCACGAGTTTTGATTTTCATCTTATTTTCAATGCCTGCCATCCGGTTGATAATAGACGAGTGCGGTCCAGCAGCATTCACCACTACCGGTGCGTCAAACTGCCGTCCATCCTTCAACACCACTCCGGTAACACGATCATCTTTTGTCTTGATCTCTGAAACTTCCGCGTTAAATAAAAATATAGCCCCCTTTGATTCAGCCGCGCGTTGAATATTGTGGACAGAAAGAATCGGATCGTTGATATAACCGTTGTTGGGGTAGTACAGGATACTGGGATTGATTTTGCCCTTGGGCGGATCATTGAAGGAAGGGTCTTCAGGCCGCATGGGAGGGTAAAAGGAATCATCCACAAAATGGGGCATTCTTGTTAGCAGTTTTATAGGATCCCAGACCTCATAAGGAATACCCAGCTGATTGTGTAGCTTAGCGTATTTGTTTTGGTCGTGATCCTTGTATGCGATGATAATGGCTCCCACTTCTCGAAATTCGGATAGACCTAGCTCATCGCGGGTGCCAATGTAATTTGCCCAGTTTTTCCAGTAAAAATAGCTGTCGTAAGCGATGGCGGTTCCCTCTAACGTAGAATAGTGTGTCCGGATGATGGCGCATGTATTACTAGTAGAACCGTTTCCTGCTGCCGGCAATTTATCAATGTTCAAGGTTTGATAGCCTCTTTTAGAAAGTTCAAAACCTATTGCCGCACCGGATATGCCGGCACCAATAACGATTGCGTCCAGGTGGTTGTCCATTCAAAAGCTCCTTTTAAATTTACCCCGTTAACTGCTCGCCCAAGGGAATATTTATCCCGTTCAATGTGAAATCTATTTATAAAATCTGAAAACTCCTCAAATTGCCACATCGAGCATCTGATTTTTCAACCTCATAGACCCCATCGGAAAAAATATATAATGTGGTTTGTTCACCAACCCATTGTCTGTTTTTCTTATAGGTTACATCCGGCATTGCTCCAATTGCATTATTTGCTGTCCGTAAAAAGGTAACACTGGAATCAACTGAATGGGTATTTTCAAAAAAAGCAGAATTACGGAGTCAAAGCTTGAATAGTAAATAATAGTTATCAAACTTAAACATCATTGGTCCTCTGCACTATTTCAGGAAGTCTCCATGTTGACGTACTTAGCCGGGCAGGCCGCGGCCGCGTGAGACCCACTGTGTCGGATTGTCCCAATCAGCGGCCTTCCAGCGAACCTTTTCCGGCCGCACCAAGGTCATGATGTCCTTGAAAAAAGACAGTCTCTCTTCGTCAGTCATCGGGGTGAATGACTCTGCGATCTCCAGGTTTTGTTCCAACTGAGCCATCGTCTCCATCCCCACAATCACCGTGCTGACCGGCAGGCTGAATGCGTAGCGCAACGAGCGTTGCACCTCGTGGGTCAGACTTCCCAATCCCAGCACTTTCATCCCAATCGTGGCAACGCCTTTGGCATTGGCAATTGGAATAAACTCCTCGGCAAAGCTGAGAATAAAATGATCCAATGCGGATACGGCGATGAGCGCGCTATCGAAGGGAAAACGGTTGAGCGCCTCGACCAGAATTTGTGGATCGGTGTGGCCGCTGATACTTAAGTAGCGCACCAATCCCTCCTCCCGTGCCTGGATCGCTGCCTCCAGCGCCCCTCCTTTGCCGGTAAATGCGTCCAACCGGCCATAATCCTCTAAATTGTGCAGCCGCCACTCGTCCACGTGATCCGTCTGCAACCGCGACAAACTCGTCTCCAGTTGACGCCGTGCCTCATCCCGGGTGGTATCATACACCTTAGTGGCAATCCACATCTCCGACCGGCGGTGTTTGGCCACCTTGCCCAGGCGTGTTTCCGCCTGTCCATCGGAGTAAACCCAGGCGGTATCGAAATAGCGGATGCCTCGGTCGATAGCAGTATTGACGATCTCAACCGCCTCTTCTTCTGTGCAGCTATGTGAGTCCACAATCCGCTGTCCACCAAAACTCAGAATTGGAAACGTTTCTCCGGTTTTGCCAAATGGTCTGGTCTCCATGATAACCTCCTTTTCATTCAACGCTTCGCCAACAATATATGTTTCTCATCGACTCGCCGGTTTGAGGCGAAGCTTCATTAATGTTTACCAGATGACCTTAACGTGAGGATAGGAAAGGATTTTTCGATCGGCTATAAGAAGGGTGTAATTTTTTAAGCGCGCAGTGGCGGTTAGTATCCGATCAGCCGGA
>CAMYLH010000563.1 GCA_947259065.1 uncultured Desulfobacterales bacterium | reverse complement strand
AAATATGCATTTCAAATTAAATCGGTCCCGGCCCGCTTAATTCAGTGGCTTATGCACATTAGAACTAGCCGGCCAATAGGCTTAAAATGACAACTGCAAACAATCATCGGGTTGCCTTGACCGAGAAAATAGCCTACGCTACGCCCGCCTTTGCCCTGGCGGTGATAGGTATCCCTGTCTATGTGTTTATTCCAAAATTCTATACAGATGTTGTTGGAATCAATATTACCATTTTGGGGTATTTGATGTTAAGCGTTCGCATTTTTGATGCGGTTACCGATCCGGCCATCGGTTATATTTCCGATCAAACCCAAACCCGATTCGGCAGACGGCGTCCCTACATCGCGCTGGGGTCCATTCTGGTTGCCATAGCCATGTTTCTTCTGTTCAACCCGCCGGCAGCTTCGGCATCTTTCGAAACGGTTTGGTTCGGTGTTTCCATTTACATGCTTTTTTTGTTCTGGACAGCGGTTGTGGTCCCCTTCGAATCTTTGGGCCCGGAAATCACCTTTGACTACAATGAGCGCACCTCACTGTTCGGCCTGCGCGACGGATTTCTGATTGCCGGGACCCTGGCAGCGGCAAGTTCGCCTGCTGCCGTTGAATGGTTGTTTCATTTGACCCCGGATGCGGCCGGGGAACGGGCCAAGTTTTTCTGGATTGCCGTCATTTATGCGCCGTTGTTGATTGGAACCTGCTGGTGGTGTGCGCTCACCATACGCGAAAGGCAATCTGCCGCCGCACTCCAAAGGTTGGGCCTCTGGCGCGGTCTTCGCCAGGTGGCGCGCAATCGCCCCTTCGTTATTCTGCTGATCGCTTATACCGTCAGTGCCATTGGAAACAATCTGCCGGCGACACTGATTCTCTATTACGTGGAATATGTGCTGCAATCCCAACTGGCCGAGGTTTTCCTGATGTTGTACTTTGTCACCGGGATCATTTTCCTGCCGGCCTGGATTTTCATTTCACGCCGAACCGGAAAAAAAGCGGCTTGGTTGGCCTCCATGGCCATCAATACCGGTGCTTTCGTAGGCGTCTTTTTCCTCGGCCCGGGAGATGTTGTCATTTACGGCATCCTGGTTTTTTTATCCGGTATCGGATTCGGTGCTACCCTGGCAATCCCATCTGCTATCCAGGCGGATGTGATTGATTATGACGAGCTTTTGACCGGTGAAAGACGCGAGGGACAATACATCGGTCTGTGGTCGATTTCAAAAAAATTTGCAGCGGCCGTCGGTATTGGCGCCGGCCTTTCTATCCTGGGCATGGCAGGCTATACACCCAATACCGAGCAATCGGCCGCGGTACAGATGACCCTGCGAGTGCTGTATGCCCTGGTGCCGTCGCTCTGCAATATCTTGGGCATCGCTATTGCCTTGGCCTATCCCATCAGCAGCCGAATTCATAACGATATTCGCAAGGCCATCGCTCAGCGACAGGCCGGACTGCCGGTCACCGATCCGTTAAAACCAACCCAAACCCTTATTTAAAAGTATGGGAATTTCCATTTTGGGGACACGGATGAACATGGATTACCAGGATATTAAAAGTTATAAAAAACCAAATATCTGTGGAAATCTGTGAAAATCTGTGTCCTGATTTGAAAAAAACAATGGAGGAAAACCATGCAGGTCTCTATTACGATTATGAGCTTGAATCTGGCCGCCGTCGCAGCCATGATGATCACCGGGTGGTTCATGAGTCTCGTCTATAGAAATGTGACGATTGTCGATAGTCTCTGGGGCCTGGGATTTGTTCTGATTGCCTGGCTGACGTACGCAATGTCCGATGGATACGAGGGGCGCAAATTGCTGATCGCCATGCTGGTGACGATGTGGGGGCTGAGATTGAGTCTCTATCTCTCATGGCGCAACTGGGGCAAAGGTGAGGATCCGCGCTATGGCGGCTGGCGAAAAATGAGTGGCGAGCGCTTCTGGCTCGTGAGTCTATTTAAGGTCTTTATCCTGCAGGCACTGTTTCTGTGGGTTATTTCTCTTGTCTTGCAGATCGGTCAGCTGGCAGCGACCCCCGCAAGCTTTACCTGGCTCGACGGTCTGGGGGTTGTTATTTGGGCCAGCGGATTTATATTTGAATCCATAGGGGACTGGCAGCTGGCGCAGTTTAAATCTAATCCGGCCAGCAAGGGTCGTGTCATGGATCGTGGATTGTGGGCGTATACCCGTCACCCGAATTATTTCGGTGAATTTCTCGTCTGGTGGGGTATCTTTCTCATCACCCTGTCAACGCCCAACAGCTGGTGGACTATCCTCAGTCCCGCTATTATCACGGTAGTCCTTTTGAAAATGACCGGCATTGCCCTGACCGAAAAAGCGTTGTTGGAAAATCGTCCGGGATACAGCGACTATATCAAACGCACCAGTGCCTTCGTGCCCTGGCGGCCGGCAAAGGAGCGAAAATGAGTTTGTTGATCGATATGGCAGAATACGGATTGCTGCCGGATCGACTGATCCGTTACGGTATCCGTCAACTCGATAGAAAGCGGCTGCAGGAAGAAAATCGCGGGGATATGAATCTACAACGTCGTGCGCTTGACAGTTTTATTTCTGAAATGGTTCAAAGCCCGATTGCAATCAAAACTGACAAGGCCAACCAGCAGCATTATGAGGTGCCGCCGGCCTTTTTTCAGCAGGTTCTCGGCCGACATATGAAATACAGCGGCTGCTATTGGCCCGACGGGGTTGAGAAGTTGGATCAGGCCGAAGAACGAATGCTGGCGCTAACCTGCCACCGGGCCAATTTGACCAACGGCATGAAAATTCTCGAGTTGGGATGCGGCTGGGGCTCCCTTTCCCTGTGGATGGCCGAAAAATATCCTGACAGTCAAATTACGGCTGTTTCCAACTCGAAGCCGCAAAAAGAATTTATTCGATCCAAAATGGCTGAACGCAATTTAAGCAATTTGCGAATCATTACCGCAGATATGA